>CAZPCZ010000006.1:0-35580 GCA_964585225.1 uncultured Gammaproteobacteria bacterium | reverse complement strand
CGAGGTCTCGTCGCTGTATTTCCGAGCCGCTTTGCGCGTACCAGCGGAGTTTCGAAAGGAGGAGATCTTCGATGCTCACGATCCAGGTGTCGCGGTTGAAGATGCGGCCGCGCTGCCGCCGCTCGAGCTGCGAGCGCGCAAATGGATCGCCGCCGATCGGCCAGAAATCCACCTTGAAATCCGCATCCGCGGCAATGACGTTGAACTGGCGTATCGCTCCCTCCGGTACGTCAACGTAGAGCGCGTCGCCGATACGATCCGCGAGCTTCCGTGGGAAGTCGGCGTGTCGTGCATCGAACACGATGTCGGCATCATGCGTCGAGCGATCCACGCCGTGGTAGCGTCCAGCGATGGAGCCGGTGATGAAGTACGGGACGCCGAGCGCCTTGAGGTGGTCGAGGACGGGACCGAGGATGCGTTCCTGTTCGCGCTGCGCGTCACTCGTCACACTACCTCTACGGCCAGGTTATGCCGTCGTCCTCTCGAGTGAGCCGACAGCGGCGACGGACTTCTCGACGGACTTCTTCCTCGGTCCAATCCGGATGCGCGTCACGGATGCCCGCGGCCATGATGTCGTGGCCGGCTTCGTACCACTCCGCGGCGAGACGTACGCGCTCCTCGCCGCTCATGCGGCGGAGGCGTTCGAGGACGCGTGGATCATTCGGGTTCGCGGCCATAGCACCTCCACGGTATCCTATCGCTCAGCTCTTGACGAGGGTGACGGTTTGTGGGAGGATGAGTCGTCGGTCCAAACCGACGTTTCCCAACCCATTTCGGAGGAGAGCAGATGATGCAGGCGCAAGCAGCACCGCACGGCGGTGCATCGAGTGGCCCCATCGCGGTGAGCTCTCGGGAGGTGCAGGAGTTCGGATGCCCGTACTGCGGGTACCGCTCCGCATCTCAGTCACTGGCCGGCCACGGCGCCGCGTTGCTCCGTTGCGGCGAGTGCAACCGAGGCTTCGTCGCGCTCGCCGACGGCATCACGAGGTCGCCAATCGGTTTCGGCGGCGGGCGCTGCCTAGAGGAAGCCACGTACCCCGAGCTCCAGGACCACCCGCGACGTGGTACCCTAGCACATGGCCGGCCGGACGAGCGGCCGGACGACGGCGGCGAGTTCTTCTCGTCGCGCGGCATCGGCTTCGACCAGACGCCCGGCTGCTTCGTGTGCGGCGGTACGGACGGGCTCCGCCACAACATCGCCGCGTTCGTCCAGTGCAAGGCCGCGGGCGAGCGCGTCGTCGCGATGTTCGCGCACGGTGCGCGGCTCGACTACCGCGAGCACGAGCCGGACCGCGTGCAGGTGAAGGTCGGCGCATGCGACGCGCACAAGACACGACTCGAACACCTCCACGCGCTCACGCGCGACGCCAACGGCGTCATCACGGATGCGATGGTCGCACAGGCACGCGCAGCCTGACCCATGCGCACACACAACAGGACCCGGCCGCCTCTGCGCGGACCGGGTCTTCCATTTTATGCGGAGAGATTGACGAGCGGCCACTCCTCGGTACAGCACACGCTGGGCCGGGTCTTCACGTTGACCCACACGCCGCAGCACTACACCTATTTCCACGATCGTTGAAATGGGTGTAGTCACCTGTCGTGTTGCTTCTTTCGACCGGACGTTGACGCCGGGTTTGACCGACGAATGCCGTCGTGGTACACCACGCGATGGAGGTGTCCCTTGGAACAGACGTGGTATCCCGAGATCGTCCTCACCGACCTCTGGCGTCCGATGGTCGAGGCGTGGAGCGCGCGCTGCGGGGATCTCCCCCGCGTCTCCGCCGTTCACGATTCGATTTTCACCGTCGGTGCGGACGCGATTGTGAGCCCAGCGAACAGCTTCGGGTTCATGGACGGCGGCATCGATCGCGAAATCACCGCATCGTTCGGACCGCACGTCCAGGCGCGGCTCCAGGAGCGCATTCGCACGCGACACCACGGCGAACTCCTCGTCGGCACGGCGGAGATCGTCCCGACCGATCGGCTGCCTACCCGGTACGTCGTCGCTGCGCCGACGATGCGGGTGCCGATGGTGCTCACGGAGACCGTGAACCCGTACCTCGCGACTCGGGCCGCGCTGCTCCTCGTCAAGCACGGTACGTTCGATGATGGGCGGCCGATCCGCAGTGACGTGCGTCGCATCGCGTTCCCAGGTATGGGCACCGGCGTCGGGAAGGCGCTACCGACGATCTGCGCGCGCCAGATGATGGCCGCCATCGAGGCGGTCGTCCTCGAGCGCGTGGCGTTCCCCGCGTCCTGGCACGATGCGCAGACCGCGCACCAGCTGCTCTACGCCGACGTGGCATTCGACCTCCAGCAGGGGGGACCCAGACGCTGAGGTTCCATCGTCTTCCCCGCGTACCACAGAACTCGGGTCCGATGGCCATCGGACCCGGGTCTTCACATTTCTCCCACCCATGCATTCCCGCGGCGCACCATCCAATTTCTTACGATCGTGAATTTGTGGACAGTCCCATCCCACCGAAATCCACGATCGTGGAAAAGGGTGGGATGGCCATTTCAAAAAGTTTCTCCCCCTCCGATTGGGAGGGTGAGTGACTCGTCCTTCCGAAGCTCCCGAGGAGCGAAGGAGGAGAGGGGGTGGTCGGATGCATCGCAGCGACTGGCTGAGTAGGGCGTTGCCACGAGGATGGAGCGACGAGGCTATTCGCGTATCCGACCGGATATGCGAATAGCCTCATTGGATTCTTTCGAGGAGCCGTTCGAGGTACGCGCGGAGGCCAAGCGCATCAGCCCACCGTTCGAGGTACGCGCGGTCGAGCGCGTCGCGGTGGAGCGCGAGGAGACGATCGAGGTCTCGTCGCTGTATTTCCGAGCCGCTTTGCGCGTACCAGCGGAGTTTCGAGAGCACGAGGTCTTCAATGCTCGCGAACCATGCGGTCCGACCGAAGATGCGCCCACGGACGCGTCGTGCAAGCTGTGACCGCGCGAACGGATCGTCGTGGATCGGCCAAAAATCCACTTTGAAATCCGATTCTGCAGCGATCACGTTGAACTGACGAATTTCGTTTTCTGGAACATCCACGTACATCGTCGTGCCGATACGATCGGCGAGGGCGCGCGGGAACCCGCGGTGGGACGCATCGAATGTAATGTCCGCGTCGTGTGTCGCGCGATCAATGCCGTAGTGCAGCCCCGCGATGGATCCCGTGATGAAGTACGAAACACCCAGTGCTTTGAGGTGATCGAGGATCGCACCGAGGACGATCTCCTGTTCGCGCTCCATATATCACGGCCACGTCACCTCTTCGCGTACGCGGGTCAACACGCAGCGGCGGTGGACCCCAGCACGAACCTGCTCCTCGTTCCAATCTGGGTGCTGATCGCGGACGCCATCTGCCATGATGGCGTGCGTTGCTTCGTACCACTCGGCACCACGAGCCACGCGCTCCTCGCCGCTCATGCGGCGGAGGCGTTCGAGGATGCGTGGATCATTCGGGTTCGCGGACATAGCATGCCCATGATACCGCGGCCTTGACGGGCGGGCGAGTTCGTGGTACATTCTCGGCAGACCTTTTCACCCAGTACCACATGCAAAGACAGGAAGGTGTACATTGCCCGACGACCGCACCCTCGAACGAGGATTCGCTCACGACGCCGCGAAGCGCGCGCTCAGCCAGGCACGCCTCGACGCCATCGCGAATAGCATTCCCGAGGACATCTGCAACCGACGCATCACGGAAGCACGAGATCGCAGCGAGCAGGAAGAGAGCCGGCAGTGGCTCAAGCATCCATTCCGGATGATCGGAGAGTGCGTATGGTTGCTCGTCATGGGGCTTGGCTTCGCGCTGAGTCAACCGCGCAGACGCCAGCCCCATGATCCACCGCCGCCACCGCAGACGGGCTGCGACATGGTCCGCGGCGCAATTGTGAGGACGTGGTTGAACACGCTCCACTTCGCCGTGCGTAGTGCCGATAGCCAGCTGGTCGTGCTCGATCGCCACCTCTTCCCACCGCTCTCCAGCGAGGAGGCCGCCCAGTACCACTACACTTCGTGGGTAGATCACATCCCGCTGGTCGGCGGCATGCTCGCCAGCCGCGACGCACTCCTCGAGCTCGTCGATATCTTCGCTGCACACGTGAAGGCGGCGATCGACACCGACGGCCCACTCGAGTTCCCGGCTGAATTGATCCGTGTCCGGAAGGAAGGGGATCAGTACGTCGCGGAGCGCATCACATCGCGCGCGGCCTGAACCACGCGCATACACCACAGGACCCGGTCCAGCACACGCTGGGCCGGGTCTTCCAAATTCACGTCGAGGTTGACGAGCGGCCACCCATCTGATTTAGTGGTTCGAGGCCTTTTCATCCCAAAAAAGAGAGGTGCCCCGTGCATGAGGTGCTCCAGTGGCTCGGGGGAGGCCTCTACCTCCTCAACAAGATCTTCTTCTCGTTCTCGGAACGCGCGCGTAACCGCAAGGACGCGGCGCTCGCGCGGCGCTGGCGCATTGCCGCGTGGGCAGTGTACTTCGTGGGGCTCCCACCGTGGCTCATCATCTTCGTCTCTTGGCGAAACTGGATCGCGGCAATCGTCGAGGCGAGCGGTGCGCCCGCGATGGCGCTCGGGTTTGTGATCGCCTGGCGCGGTTCCACGGATGAGGCGCCGGCGTGGCTCAAGTACCTCGCATTCATCGCGGCGCCAGTCGGGATCGCGGTAAGCGTAGTAGATTTCGGCGGCCTCACCACACCCAACCAGTGGCTCGAGATCGGCCTCGTCGCGGGATACCTCGTCGGTACGTCGCTCATCGCGTACGAGTATGCGAGCGGATACCTCTGGTTTGTCCTCATGCACGTCTCCTGCGGGTGGCTCATGTGGATCCAGGGATACCCGTGGCTCCTCGCGCAGCAAGTAGTATCACTCGCGTTCATCCTCGACGCGTACGCGCAGCGGCGACGCCGCGGATGCTGAGGCCCCTCCGATGCCTATCGGAGGGGTTCTTCTCGTTCGCGTGTGTGTGGAGCGCTGCTGAAGTCCGTGTATTGACACCGTCACTACGCACATGGTACGCTGGGGATACGGATATCGAACCCCCACCACGCTATGGCCACCATTCAAGTACGGATTGATAAGCACGTCAAACGGTCCGCGAATCGCATCCTCGACGCGCTTGGGCTCGACATGAGCACCGCGGTCAAGCTCTTCCTCCGGCAGGTATCACTCCGGAAGGGCATTCCGTTTCGCCTCCTGACCGCGAATGGGCTCACCGTCGAGGAGGAATCCGCGGTCCTCCATGCTTCCCATGAGGCGAAACGCGGGAAGAATGTCTCCCGCGCCATGGGTCCGAAGAAAGCGGTCGAGTACCTCCGGTCACGCTGAGCCACGCGGTGCTATGGTCATCCGGTACCACCGGAGGTTTGAGCGGAGGTTCCGCGCACTCCCGTCGCCGCTCCGCGAGAAGACCATCGCTGCCATCGAACGATTCACCGCGGACCCCCACCATCCGCAGCTCCGGAACCACCCGCTCCACGGCTGGCTCGAGGGATTACGCGCGATCACCGTGGTGGGAGATCTCCGAATCCTCTTCGAGGAGCATCGTGGGTACGCGCTCGTCCTCTTTCTCGACATCGGCACGCATGAACGCGTGTACGGGTGAGATCCACGGATTCCAAAAAAGTTTCTCCCCCTCCAATGTGGAGGGGGAGTAAAGAGGGGGTGGCTCGCGCGTCACCGCAGCGACTGGCCGAGCGAGGAGTCGCGCGTGATCTCCTGCTCGAGGTACGGGTCGCGCTGCTCGGCGACCCGCGCGACGATGTGCGCCGCGACCTTCGCGGGGTCCATGAACTCGGCGTAGGCCGCCGGGGGCTTGCGGTCGAAGAGGTGCGTCCGCATGCCGCCGAGGACGAAGAGCGAGACGTGCACGTTCGGGTTCGGGTTGCTCTCCCCGAGCGATCGGGCGAAGCCCACCTGCGCGTGCTTCGTCGCCGCGTAGACCTCCTGGTGCTTGCGCGGCCGCACGCCGGAGGTGGAGCCGATGACCGTGTACGTCGACGGTGGGTACGCGGTTGCCCTCGACGCGCTCTGCAGCGCCCGCCACGCCCAGTGTGCAACGAGCACCGCGTTGCGGAAGTTCACGTCAATGAGACGGAGCATCTCCTCCGGCGACATCTCCGCGAACTCGCCTTCCCACCACGTGCCCGCGACCCAGAAGAAGCGGTTGAAGGTGACGCGGCGGTGTTCGAGTTTGCAGAGCGTCATGCGGACGCTCGCGCGGTCCGCGAGGTTGCAGCGGAGCATCGTGCGCGATGCGAGCCGGCCGCGCGGGTTCCCGTCGTTGATCGAGCTCGCGAGTTCGATCGTTTCGACCCAACAGTCGTCGTGGTACGCTCGTGCGATTTCCGCCCCGAGCCCCTTCGAGGCCCCGAGGATGAGTGCGGTGTCGGTGGGCATGAGCTCCTCCATTTCACGGAGTTGTACAACGATCGTGCCATAACCATACACACTTCGGGCGTCACCGTCAACCCAGCACCATTTTGCGAGATCCTTCGCCTGCGGGCTCAGGATAAACTCAACGACACCAGTCGTTGGTAGAGGCCATTCTGGCGCAGGAGCTGCGCGTGGCTGCCCTCCTCGACGATGCGGCCGTCCTCGACGACGAGGATGCGGTCGGCGTGTCGGATCGTCGAGAGTCGGTGCGCGATGACGATGATCGTCGTCGTCCCGCGGAGCGTTTCCAGCGCTTCCTGGATGATGCGTTCGGATTCCGCGTCGAGCGAGCTCGTCGCCTCGTCGAACACGAGCACCTTCGGGTTCCCAACAACCGCCCGTGCGATGCACAGCCGCTGGCGCTGTCCGCCGGAGAGCCGGACGCCCTGTTCGCCGACGAGCGTGTCGTACCCCTGCGGCAGCTCCGCGATGAACGCACCGGCGCCGGCGAGGCGGCAGGCCGCGCGCACCTCCGCATCGGTCGCGCCGGGGTTGCCGAGCCGGACGTTCTCCGTGATCGTGCGGTTGAGGATCTGCCCTTCCTGCGGGACGTACCCGAGCTGGTGGCGGACATCGGCACGGGCGAACGCGCGCACGTCCACGCCGTCGAAGAGCACGCGGCCCTCGGTGGGGTCGTAGTGGCGGAAGAGGAGCTTCACGATCGTGGACTTCCCGCCACCGCTCGGTCCCGCGAACGCAACCGTTTCTCCGGGCGCGATCGCGAACGAGACCTCACGCAACACCGCGCCCGTCCCGTTCCCGTAGCTGAACGAGACGCGGTCGAACGCGACGCCGCCGCGGAGCGCGGCGGGCACCGGGAATGGCGGATCCGCGACCGTCGGTGCCTCGGCGAGGAACTCCGCGAGCCGGCCGACGGACACTCGCGCGTCCGCGACGCGCTCGAGGAGCCGCGAGAGCCGGAAGCACGAGATATACGCTTTCTCGGAGAGCGTAAGGAACGCAACGACCGCGCCGACCGAGGCATGTCCGTGCCACGCCTCCCATGCGGCGACCGCGAGCACGCTGAGCCTCCCGACATTCACGACCTCGTCGCGTAGGAGCTCCCAGCGGACGCCGACCGCGTACTGCCGCATCCCGAGGTCCACGATGCGTTCGTACACCGATCGGTACCGCGTCTGCTGTGTCGCCTCGCGGCCGAACGACTGGATCGTGAGGATGTTCCAGATCGTCTCCGCGGTATGCGACGACGCCTCCTCGTACCGATCGTGTCGCTCCATCCGGAACGGGTGCTCCGCGCGGTGCTTGCGGACCGTCACGAGGAGGAAGATCGGGATGAACGCCGCGTACACCGCGGCGACGGTGCGGTTCGCGACGGCAAGCGCAACGAACGTCACGACGAGCTGGATGCACGTCGGAATCCCTTCCCAGCACGCATCCATGAGGAGCTCGACGAGCCGAGATGTCCCGCGGTCGATCCGCGTGACGAGGCCGCCGGCTGGCTCCCGCTCGTGGTAGCTGAGTGGGAGCGCGAGCGTCTGATCGGATGCCGCGACGCTCACATCGCGCTCGACGCCGTACAGGAACCGGAGGATCCGGCCGTTGAACGCCGCGTCAATGAACGCCGTCGCGTGGTCGACCGCCGCGATGCCGACGATGCACCAGGCGATCTGGCGGAGCGCAGTTGCGTCGTGGGTGGTCACCGCGCGGACGATCGCGTCGATCGCCGCACCGACGAGGTAGGGGCCGAGGACCTTCACCGTTTCGTACGCGGCGGCGCCGGCGACGATGGCGACGAATGCGCGACGGTGCACGCCCAGGAGCTGCCAGACCGTTCGGAGGAAGTGCATGGGTGTCCTTCCGGTGAGTTGTGAACGAACAATCGAAAGGCCCTGCCACTCGCGTGGCAGGGCTCTCGCGTCCGTCCAACTTCACGGGGAAGGGAACCAACGCAGAACTCCACCACGCGTGCGTGCTGCACCAGCCGCCGAAACGCGGCCATAGAAAAGCTTGCCCGCCCGCATTCGTACAGCGGTTGCGGCGGGCGCGCCCATCAGTCCGATAGACATCGGACGCGGGGTCATCCACTTGGTATTCATGGTCATGTGGTTCTGCATGCGATTGCGATCGTGAATTTCGTAATTCCTAGGTTAGCACAGGTATTTGGCGGTGTCAAACACCATCCCATTGACACGCGCCGTAAGGCGATACATCATACTCGCAGATCATTCCCATCAGTTGGCTAGAAGGAGAAGATGAAACAATGGCAGACGAAGGAGAACAACCGCCGAAGGGCTGGCGAGGCGAGCTCCGTCACATCCGCGGCGAGATCAGCGAGGTGGGCTTTATCCTCTTCCTCGCGCTCATCTCAACGTGCAGCATGTGCAGCAACCTCGACGACATCGACGATGATCTCGAGGGGGTGAACGACAAGCTCGAGCAGACGAACGTCGAGCTCCGGAAGACGCGGGAAGCGCTCGAGCGCGTCATCGAACAACAACGTGCGCAGTAGGAAGGAAGGAACCATGCCCGTTTCCGACAAGACGGTCGTCGGGTCGCCGCCCGGTCCGTGGCCACACGTCAGCGCACCAACGCTCTTGGAGATCCACGAGGGAGTCCGGCGCGCGGTCGAGGATCTCGCCCGTCAGTCCGACCGGCTCCACCGAGTGGCAGAACGGCTCGGCGGCCGGATGATCGCCGAACCCGCGCGTGTACGCGAAGGCACCGGCAGCACAGGATGGATGCGCACATCGCGCGCGCAAGTCGTCCGCATCGTTGTCGGGCGGCTCCACCGCTCGCTCCGTGACATCGTCGCCGAGGCGCTCGTCGGCGCGTGGGTGCACGTCGTCCGTCAGGCGATCGTCGAGGAGGCAGGCCCGCACACGACGCTCGGTCTCGCGCTGCTCCCGGAGCGAGAGCTCGACGCACGGCTCAGCCGGATGCTCCGTCGCGCCGGCTACCGCACCTCGCGGTGGATTGATGTCCTCGAGTACGCGCTCGCCGACCTCCTCCGGCCCGACGACGTCCGCACGCTCCTCGCGGGGTTCAGCCGCGAGCTCCGCCGAGTCATCGACGCGACGCCCCATGGCGCGTACATCGCGAGCACCATGACGAAGCCGACGATCCTCACCATCACCCGCGACCCATCGGGGAGCGGATCCTACCACGCGACGATCACGGGTCCCACGCTGTCGCGCGGGTGACCACGCCACCACGAGGCGGGCCGAGTACATCGGCCCGCCTTTTCCATTGCGTGCGTGGTACGATGTGAGACGACTTCCGCACGGTGTGACGCAGATACCGAGAGAAGCGCCGTGCATCATGGCGAGATCCTTCGCCACGACTGCAACGTTGGGGCTCAGGATAAACTTGGAACGAGCGTATGTCCGCGAAAGTGCTCTCGGCGACCATTGTGGGGATTCAGGGGGTGCCGGTGGAGGTGGAGGCGGATGTTGCGGCGGGGCTTCCGGCGTTCAACCTCGTGGGGTTGCCGGATGCGGCGGTGAAGGAATCACGGGAGCGCGTGCGCGCGGCGATCCGGAGCTGCGGCGTGAGTTTCCCACGGACGCGCGTCACCGTGAACTTGGCGCCGGCGGACCTCAAGAAGGAGGGGCCGGCGTTCGACCTCCCGATCGCGGCGGCGGTCATGCTCGCGGCCGGCCGGGTCGAGTTCGAGCGCGAGGATGGGACCGCCGAGGGCAGCCGCGATGTCGCAGGCATCGACCCCAGGACGGTGTTCCTCGGCGAGCTCGGGCTCGATGGGAGCGTGCGGCCGCTCACTGGTCTCCTCCCAATCGCACTCGCCTGCCGACGGCTCGGTCTCACGACGCTCGTCGTCCCGCGGGCGAATGCAGATGAGGCGTGCGCGGTCGCTGGTCTCACCGTGCTCCCGGTCTCGCACCTCCGCGAGGTCGTTCAGCACCTGCTCCAGCAAGAGCCACTCACGCCCCACCAGCGCGGCGTCGTCCCGCAGCACCCACCCAGCGAGGAGCTCACCCCGAGCGACCTCGCGTACATCCATGGTCTCCACCACGCGAAGCGGGCGCTCGAAATCGCCGCGGCCGGCGGGCACAACGTGCTCTTCACGGGTCCGCCGGGCACCGGGAAGTCGCTCCTCGCGCGCTCGCTCCCGACGATCCTTCCGACCATGACCGATGAGGAGCGGCTCGAGGTGACGACGATCCATTCCGTCGTCGGCCTCACGTCCCGCGACGGCGGGCTCATCATGGAGCGGCCGTTCCGATCGCCGCACCACTCCGCGTCGGACATCGCAATCATCGGCGGCGGTGCCGCGCCGAAGCCCGGCGAGGTGTCGCTCGCGCACCGCGGCGTGCTCTTCATGGACGAGTTCCCGGAATTCGATCGGCCAGTGCTCGAGGGGCTCCGGCAGCCGCTCGAGGATGGGATGGTGACCGTGAGCCGCGCGGCCGGGAGCGTGACCTTCCCCGCGCGGTTCATGCTCGTCGCGGCGCAGAACCCGTGTCCGTGCGGGTACTGGGGCGACGAGCAGCGCACGTGCGTGTGCAGCCCGGGCGCGATCTTGAAGTACCAGCGGAAGATCTCCGGCCCGCTCCTCGACCGCATTGACCTCATCGTCGAGGTGCCGCGGCAGCCGACCGAGGTGCTCCTGCAGGAGCCGAAGGAGGAGCGCTCGGCGGTCATGCGGTCGAAGGTGGAGGCCGCGCGCGAGCGACAACGCGCGCGAGCTGCCGCAGGAGACCTGCCGCAGACGAACGCCGAACTCTCCACGCCGCAGCTACGCGGAGCTGCGCCGCTCGGGGACGACACCCGCGACGTCCTCCTGCGCGCCGCCGACCGCTTCCACCTCTCCGCCCGCGCGACGATCCGCATGCTCCGCGTCAGCCGCACCATCGCCGACCTCACGAGCGCCGACACCATCACCACCGCGCACCTCCAGGAGGCACTCTCGTATCGCCAGAAGCAGGAGGCGGCGGTGTAGGACTCATTCACAGCATTGGTCATTCGGCGGCCATTGACGAGCGCCGCCGTTCGTGATACCGTCAACCAGCGCAGGACGCGCTCACATGGTGTGAGCGACGGCGCGCAATACAGAAAGGAGGAGTGATCATGTCGGGTTCTCAGAAGTACCCGCGGACGCTCCACCTTCCGTGGAGCCCCGGGCGTAGTCGCGACGATCTCATCCTCCGCGATTGCCGTGCATTCGTCGGCGAGGAGGTCGTCATCACGGAGAAGATGGACGGCGAGGGGACGACGTGTCATCGGAACGGCGTGCATGCGCGGTCCACGACGCACACGCCGCATCCTGCACGCCACTGGGTGTGTGCACTCCAGGGACGCATCGCGCACCGCATCCCGAACGATCGTCGTCTGTGCGGCGAGAATGTATTCGCGGCGCACTCCATCCCGTATCGCGGCCTCCCGTCGTACTACCTGCTCTTCGGAGCAGTCGACGGCGATCGGTTCCGATCGTGGGATGACACCGTCGCGATCGCACAGGAGCTCGACCTCGCCACCGTGCCGGTGCTCTGGCGCGGCGTGTGGGACGAGGCGAGCGTGCGCGCAGCGGCGTGGTTGCGGCCGACGTACAGCACCGAGAGCGAAGGGTACGTCGTCCGCGTCGCACGCGCGTTCGACGCCACGGAGTTCCCGCGATCGGTCGCAAAGTACGTCCGAGCCGGCCACGTGCAAACCGACGACCATTGGCTCCACCGCAAGGTCGTGCGGAACGAGCTCGCGAAGTGAGGACAAGGCCCCACCCCGGATTCCGGGGTGGGGTTTCCATTCGTGGCGCGGTACGGTAGTTGGTGTATGCCCTCGTTCGCCTTCATCCTCGGTCGAGAGCCGCACCTCAGCGTCGCGGAGATTGCGGCGGTGGTTGGCGATGGGGCGGATTGGACGAAGGCGGAGCTGAGTGCGGAAGCGTTGGTCGTTTCCATGCGGGACGTAGGGGAGGGCTTCATGCCCTCCCGCGACTCGATGGGCGGGGATGAACCCCGCCCCTACGATCACGAATTGATGGCTCGGCTCGGCGGCACGATCAAAATCGGCGAAGTGTGGCGTGAAGTTCCCCACGACGGATTTGACGGACACGATGATACCATTGGGAAATTCATTCTCAATCACACGAACGATGCACGGAAAACGCACTTTGGTTACTCTGTGTATGATTTCGGTGCAGGAACGAAGCGGGCGGTAACGATTCGGCAATCACTCACGCGCGGTGCCGCTGCACAGAAGTCGTGGCTGAAGGAACACGGGCGCACGGTGCGATGGGTCACATCGCGCGAGCCGACGCTCTCGAGCGTCATCGTCGCGAAGAATCGCCTGTTGCCGGATGACAACGGCGTTGAGGTGCTCGTGCTCGTGGGAAGCGACCGCATCGTCCTCGCCCGCACGCTCGCCGTGCAGCCGTTCGAGGAGTGGGGCCGGCGCGACTACGGCCGCCCGAGCCGCGATGCACGGTCGGGCATGCTCCCACCAAAACTCGCTCGCGCCATGGTCAACATCGGAGCTGCAAGCTGCAAGCTGCAAGCTGCAAGCTTCACGCTCCTCGATCCTTTCTGTGGTTCCGGCACCACCCTCACCGAGGCCATGGCGCTCGGTATTCCACGGATCATTGGAACGGATGTGGATGCTGGTGCGATACGCGCGGCGAAGGAGAACGTCCAGTGGTTGAGACGCCGAATGCACCACCCCCACGCCCTCCCCCTCCCAGTGGGAGGGGGAGAAAAAGAGGGGGCGGGCTCTATGGATATTCAAATCGAGCAATGCGACGTCCGCCGCCTCTCGCAGTGCGTCCGTGAGCGCGTCGATGTGATCGTGACAGAGCCATATCTCGGACCGCCGCGACAGCTCCCAGCTTCCAGCTCCAAGCTACAAGCGCTGCAAGGGGAGCTGCGGACGCTCTACGTTAATGCGTTCCGTGAGTTCGCGAAGGTGCTCAAGCCCGGTGGGCGTGTCGTGTTCATCGTCCCAGAGTTCCGGCGGCATTATGTACCCATTCGCACGAATGGGAGAATGAGGAGCGGGGGCCCTCGCCGTATTGAAGGGGTTGGGACGGCGATCGACGTCACCCGCGACGTCGTACGATTCGGATTTCAACGCGTCGACCCATTCCCCGTACCGCTGCGCGAACACGGGGTCCTCCATGGGCAGCGCGACCTCCCGTACGCACGGCTGGACCAGCGCGTGGGCCGGAGGATCCTCGTGTTCCAATCCGACCCGTCTCGGCGATGAGCGATCAAACAACGAAAAAGACACCAGGTGTCTTTTCCGAGGACACTCGGTGTCTTTTTCGTTCACGCTGCGGCGGCGGGAGGCTGTTGGCGGCGATCCTCTCGTGCATCAACCGGTGGTGTGTAGGTGCGGATGAGGTTGCGGAGGTGCTTGCGCATGCCGTCGTGGAGTTCCCGCGTGCCTCCCCGGTACTGGCCCTTCCGGAGTCCCTCGAGTCTCGTCGGGAGTGTCTGCGCCGCCCCTTCCGTGAGGACGGTGAAGAGCGGACTCTCAAGCACCCAGTTGCCGTCCTTCGTCCGCGCACCTTTCGTGATGAGTTGCGCCTCGACGAGGCCACCATCCTTCGCCATGATGATCGCTTCGAGGCTCCCGAGCGCGTACTCGCCAGCAACGCCCTCGAGCTTCTGCGTTCGCTCTGGTCCCTCCGGCGATTGCAAAGCCGAGCCGAATTTGTCGAGCATCCCCTGGAGGTGCTGCTCGAGCACGGCCTGCGCCTGTGCACGGTCGGTCGGTGCTGGCGAGTCCGGCCGCGGCATCATCGGTGGTTCCGTCTGAGCGTTCGGCATACCGTCAATGGATTGAAGCATAGCAAAGCTAGAATAGCACGGAATGACGCGATCGTCAATCACTCGGTCGCGGTTTCCATCCGACGGCTCACGGACCACAGGAGATCGAAGAGCTGCTGCATGGTGACGCGGAGCGCTCGGCTCTCGACAGTCCACGCGATGCCCTCGTCGGGAGGCGAGAAGAACGTGACGGTGTCATCCCAGAAGAAGATGGACCACCGGAACGTGAGCTCGCGCGGGAGGAACTTTGCCTCGCGGAGCTCGCGGACGTGCGTCGCCTGCGAGTACTTCTTGATCTCTGTCGCCTCGACGCGGAGTGAGCGCAGGCGCACGCCGGCCTTCACGCGACGGCGCGTGTAATGGAGCCGTTCGCCGATCATTTCCTGGAATGGCCCGGCGGAGACGATCTCATGCACGAGCTTCTCCTTACAGGCGAGCGACTCAATGAGGATGTCGTTGATGCGGTTGCGCTCATACACGCGGATGCGCGCGGCGGTGCCGGATTCCGACTGGAGCTGCTTGAGGAACGGGATGATCGTCGCAACCTCCTCCACCTGCCGTTCGAGGAGTCGGCGGAGCACGACGGGCTCATGCGCTTCGTACACGGTGCGCGACCGCCGTTTCGTCGTCCCGACGAGGCCGCGTTCAGTGAGACGATTCAGGAGCGACTGTGCCGTCGTCACCGGCACACGGAGGTGTCGGCTGAACGGCGTCACGGTCGCTTTCCCAAACGTGAGCAGCGCGAGGTACGCCTCGCGCTCTTTCGGTGCAAGTCCATACCGCTCGAGAACTTCGTGAACCTCTTTGCGTTGGAGGGAGGTGAGCATGGCGGTGTACCGATTTCTGCGAAAGCCCTCACGTGATGAATTTTAGGAAATACTCCCGATCAACAACCGTGAATGTCGCGTGCGGGTACGCCTCGCGCCAAGCGGTCGGCGCCTGCGTACGCTTCCGTTTCCCCCACGCGAACTCGTAGCCGTGGAGCGCGCCGCCAACCTCCTCGACGAGGTCAATCTCCTGCTGGTCGTACGTGCGCCAGAAGTACGTGTTCGCGAACTGACGCGTCACCCCGAGGTGCTTCTGTCGCTCTACGAAGCAATGGTTCTCCCAGAGCTGTCCCACGTCGTCCCGCCGCGCGAGCGGGTTGAAGTTCGTGATGAGCGCATTCCGAATCCCGTTGTCGAGAAAGTAGTACCGCGAGATCTTCGTCACCTCCTTCCGAAGGTTCCGACTAAATCCGCGGACATTCACAATGACGAACGCCTGCTCGAGGAGGTCGAGGTACCGCGCGACCGTCCGGACGTTGAGGTCGAGCGCACTCGCGAGCTCCGCGTGCGCGACCTCCTTTCCAATTTGGAATGCGAGGAGCGTGCAGAGGTCGCGGAGTTTCCGTGGGGTGCGCACCGGTTCAAGTGCGAGGAGGTCGCGGAAGAGGTACGCATCAACGAGCTCGAGGAGGTACGCGCGCTGGTCATCGAGCGACGCCTTCGTGTAGCGCTCCGGGTACCCACCGTAGACGAGGTGCTCTTCGAGGTGATCGCGGTACGCGAGTTCGCCGTGCGTGGCAATGTACTCCGCGGCGGAGATCGGGAACACGCGGATGGTGGTCCTGCGTCCGGTGAGCGGTTCGCCGACGTCGTGCGCGAGCGCGAGCGATGCGGATCCGCTCGCGATGACCGCGAGGCCGGGCGTGTGGTCTACGAGGAGTTTGAGGTTCAGGCCGATGTTCGGGACGTGCTGCGCTTCATCAACGATGAGGAGGTCGTGGTCGCCCACGACGCTGCGGAGTCGTTCCGACGACTGCGCGGAGAGCGCCTCCTGCACCATGCGCTCCTCTCCATTGAGCATGAGGATGCGCTGTTGGTTCTTGAGTTTCCCGGTGAGCTCCTGGAGCATCGTGGTCTTCCCCACGCGTCGCGGGCCGTAGAGCAGGAGCACCCTGTTCGGTTCGATGGAGTCCTCAATGAGATTGAGCAACCCGGCTCTCTTGATGACCATAATTTGTAGGGACCTCTGCAAAAGTCGCTTTCGTCACGAGCATTTCACATTTCGAGCGAAAAACCGCAAATGCGACGATGTTTACCTGAAAGGTAAGCGGAGGAGCAGTTGCGGTTTTGCAGCCGAAATGTGGAATGCGCAGTAGAAATGGACTTTTGCAGAGGTCCCTGTAGTAATTTCATGTACTTTCATACTCTCATTATACCAAATTCATGCATTACGAGCAATGGTATGACGAGTTTCTTACACGAAGTGCCCATTGCTTTGTCATGTACAACTACAATTTACGTAGTTATTCTCAGTCATGATTTCGCTCAATATAGCAATTCCGGTCATTCACGTCAACTTTTCTACGCCAGAGCACTCGACACGCGCTCCGTCGCGCGACATCCTACTCATGCGGAACGATCGTTCACAACAGAACACGGATGACGCGGGACCAACCGCTTCGCGGTCGGTGCCCTCGCACAGATGATGCGGATACGCGGATTCGAAGGAAAGGAGTAATCATGCAGAAACCGTACCGGCTCGAGTGGTACCGGACGCACGATCTCGATTTCGCGAAGGCGCTCGAGGCCGCCGCATGCGGCACGATGCCGAATCTCCAATTGCGTGAGGAGGTGGACTGTTGCCCACACGCCGCGATCATTGAGCGGGTTCCGGATGGTGGTACGATTCGCGTGGATCAACCGTGGGGACCAGTGGAGCACTCTCCGAACTCCGCGGCGTACGTCGGAGAGGAACCGACGTTCGTATCCGTGAGCTCGGGACCGAGGTACATCGCGAGCTATCGTCTCCGCACGCCGTGCATCGTCTGGGTGCGCCAGGCGCGACTCGCGATTGCGAATCCGTTCGATGGGTTGCGGAGGAAGTACGGTGGTCAGCCGCTCTCCATCGTCGTCTGTGCAACGGATGAGCAGATCGTACAAGCGAAGGACACGAATGATCGCGAGTGGGCTGCGTACCGGCGCGAGCTGCTCGAAGAGGATCGTGAGGCAAAACAGAACCACCCCATCGAGGTACACGGATCTCCGAACTGTCGTCTGTGGGACTACCACGACGTCGAACGTTTTCGCCGTGTCTCCGCAGTGCCATGGTATGAGGCTGCACGCGCTGGAGACGGTCGTACGTGGACCCCACTCGTGTGAAGAGGAGGAACACATGACCCCAAAACAGATCCGCGCGAAGCGAGCGCGTCTCGATACGCAGGAGAACGCATTGCGAGAAAAGATGGATCGCCTCAAGCGCGAGTACAAGAAACTCGAGCTCGAATGCGATCACCCAAACCTCCAACGCGGCCACGACATCACCGGCTATCCTGAACGCTGGTGCGATGACTGCGGGCTGAATGAATGATTGAGCGCAGAGGTGACCATCGAACCGTCTTTGAAGCGAAAGGAGGCCATCATGTCCAATGTGGTACACACCGTCGACATCTTGGTGACCGATGATCAGCGACGCGTGCTGCTCGTCGAGCGCGGGAAGGAACCATTCAAGGGGAAGCTCGTGCTTCCCGGCGGGCACGTGGATTCACAGGACTACGTGCGTGCGCGCGCAGCACCTGCGGAGGCACTCCGCGTCTCGCCGGGGAGGAGTACGGCGTCCTGGTCGGCCCGGGAGGCCGAGGCCCCACTCCGCGCGATGGCCGAACGCTTCGCAGCCGTACGAGAGCTCGCGGAGGAGACCGGAGTCGTCGTGGAGCCGGGCGAGCTCTGGTTCCACCTCGAGCTCAACCGGGCAGGCCGCGATCCGCGGGGCCGCTACGTCTCCCGTCTGTACGGGGTCGGGCTCCCGCCGGAGCAGTCCGCGGAACGACTCGCCACCGCCCGTCCTGGGAGCGACGCAAAGCGCGTCGTGCTCCGTGACTGGGAGACGGTGCGCGAGGACGAGATGGGCTTCGATCACTACGATGCGATCCTGCTGCTGCAGGATTGATCGCTGCTCAACGCACCCCAAACACAACCAGCAGACCTAACGTAAATTCACGATCGTGGAAATGCGTTAGGTCCCATCAACCAAACGGAGGAAACCATGCAAACGAACAGCGATACGAACCGCGTCACGCGCATGAAGGATCCCATCCCGACCGCGCTCACGCTCCTCGGCGTTGTCCCGAAGAACGGCGAGCATCCGTCGGAGCAGGAGCTCCGTGCACGGCTCAAGCGAATCCGGGCGTATCGGAAGACGGCGTCCGAGGCGCTCCTGCCGATCGAAAAGCCGGCCGCGCTCCGCGCGCTCGATCACCAGATCGCAGCGATCGAGGGCGGCTCGACCGGGTTCCAACGCATCCCACTCGACAAACTCCTGCAGGTGCTCGGCTGGCGGAATGAGGATGGCATGCCGACGCTCGCGCCGTTCTCGGTACAGAGCGACACGTTCGAGTTCTTCGTCGGCCAGTGGAACAACGGAGAAATCCGTCCGAGACTCCCCTTGCCGCTCCGCGGCTGCTACGACGATGTTCTCGCCCTCCTCCGGAGGCGTCGGAACAATCGTGGAGGCAACGTCGAGCTCCACGCGACCGCGCGGTTCGACGGCGTCATCCCGGACGACGTACGTACGATCATCGCGCGTGCCCAGCAGCAGTTCAAGGACATCCGCATCCTCGCCGAGGTCGAACGCTGGAAGATCGAGGAGACCGAGCTCCCCGCGCTCAACGCCGACCCGCTCGTCATCGGCTACGACGGAGAGGAGTTCTGGCTCCTCGCCGCGTTCGACATCACCCCGCTCGAGGAAGCCGTCCGCCAGATCTGCCTCGGCAAGCCCGGCAGGACAACTTCGAGCTGAAACCAAATCCATGCGCCACGAATTCGAGGTTGTACTGCCGGGCAAGGAGCCGACGGCTTCGTGAGTGCGCAAACATCAGCAGGACGGCGTACGCCGTCCTGCTGAATCCCATGTGTTCGGGCGCGCTTGACGCGCAGCGGTGATGGTGATACGGTGGGCACGTCCTTTCCATCAACGCAAACAACAGGAGTGTCCGAAGTTCGACTTTGGACACTTCGGGAGGTACGAATGGCAGCGAAACAACGCCCTCGCGCAATGGGGTTCTTCCGGTGCTCCGACGCCGCGAAGGCGGCGGCGCAGGCGCTCCGGTTCGCCGGGGACGGCGGCCGGCTCGGCACGATGCTCGACGTCGTGGATGCACGACTCGCGACCACGCTCGGCTCGAACGCGTGGGAGCGGTACTGGACCACGAACTCGTGGGAGCTCCGCGGTCGCTCGAGAGGCGGCGTCGAACTCCTCGTGGTGCACCACGGCTTGAGTCCCCTCGGGACGCCGGAAGGCATGGCCGAGGCGCACGCCCGCAGCACACGCGAGGACGTCGGCGCGCGGATCCCGCAGGCGATGTTCCGGGACTTCCTCGACGGGCACCTCGGTCCAGTCGAGGTCGTCGAGCTCGCGCCGTACCTCAAGCGGTACCGCTACCCGTTCCTCGGGACCCTCACGTTCGATCAGGCGATCGAGGACCCCGTCGTCCGCGCGCGGCTCGGCCCTCGCGCGGTGGAGCTCCTCAGGAAGCACCGGGAGCTCGCGGAGCGTTGGTGCGACGCAGAGCACGTCGAACGCAGCCCGTACCTGCTCGAGGCCAATGGTCCCAGTAACTGCTCGTACAAGTACCGCGAGCTCCCCGACGGTTGGGCCTTCAGCCATATGCTCGTCATCAGCCAGCCGATGAACATGTCGCACATGGAGGAGGAGCCGACGCGTCGGAACTGGCGGAGCCTCACCGTCGAGATCGACTGCCACGAGCGAGGCAACGCGGTGCGCATGCTCGGCATCCGGGGCTCGGATCCGGTCACCGGCGACATCCACTCGGGCATCGCAAGTCTCCACGACGACATCGGCCGCAACTGGCGACGCCTCATGGTGCCGGTGCGCGGGAAGCGCCCGCGCCGCAACTTCGTGAACCTCGTGCGGTGCGGGAGGACGTGGTTCTCCCAGCACCCAATGGGCGACGGGGTCATGATGTCCGGCGAACCCGAGTTCTGCGTCGTGGACATGGCGAGGGTGCCAGGCCCGGACACGTTCCGCACGGAGATCCTCGGCTACCACGGACTCTTCAAGTACGAGGAGCCGGCGGTGCGGGCGCTCGCCCCGAAGGGCGCGAACGCGTACCACATGGGCGAGCCGACGATCGAGTCGCGTGGCGGCAACCCGACGCACCACGTCGCGCCGATCGAGTGGTACCGCGTCCGCCTGAACATCAGCGAGCGCATCCCGCGGCAGCAGGAGTTCGAGGACGACGTGGAGCTCCAACTCAAGCTCCTCGACGCGGCGTAACCAGACCGTTCTACATCCGATGTAGGACGCCACCATGCAACGAACAGGCCCCGGACCATGTTGGTCCGGGGCCTCATCATGCTCATTGCTCCGGCAGTCGTTCGAGGAGCATGCGGAACTGCTTCGCTGCGTTGGGAAGCTGTGCGTACACTTTCTCCGCGAGCTCCTCCTTATAGGTGTGCGCGGTGAGGTTGCGGTAATCTACGAGATCGCACCACACGGGATCCTCGTCGAGGAGACGCACGCGAAACGCCGCGCGGAAGCAATCCTTTGGCGACGCGCACACAATCCCTTTCACGATTTCGAGGTGCGATTTCAACGCCTTCCACGCGAGGTCGAGCGTGAACTCGAAACGTTGAATTGCCGCATCTCGATTGATCGTGCTGCGCTCCATCGCGAGCGCCTCCTCGAGTCGCGTGAGGGCCTGCACGAGTTGGGCACGTTGTTCCGCGTACTTCATCGTCATACCATTTCGGTTACGAAGGCGTTCCGGTCGTTGCAATCTCCTCGAGCGATTCAATGCGTTCCTTCGCCACACGACGGAACGCGTCAGAGGTCGTCGTGAAATCCACGACTTCAATCGTGTAGAGCGTGCGGAGCGCGTCGACCTCCTCCCGAATTGTTGCGAGCGTACCGTTGGGCACCGATGCCGGCCCTTCGATGCCGACATCGATATCGGAGCGATCATTGCCCATCCCGGTCACCCGAGACCCAAAGAAGAACGCGCGGTACTTCGTGAGGTCGAGGTGGCGCCCGAAGATGTCGAGGAGCTCCCGGGCCAGCTTTTCCGGCGGGTAGTGCTCGAGCCGCATACTACGGTCTCAGGGTACCAAAAGGAACGCCCCCGCACCATGACGGTGCGGAGGCTGCTCTCCGTGTGCGGTTCTCACCCTTCGAAGTGCCACCACTCGGTGCGGATGGGGGTGAAGCCTGCATCGAGCATGATGCTGCGCAGGAGCGCGCGGTTCGCGGTCGCTGCCGTCGTTGCTGGTGCGTTCGCCCAGGCTTTCCGCGAGAAGTCATCGAAGCCGGTCGGCATCTCGACTTCGCGGCCGTGCTCGTCCACGATCGTGAGGTCCACGGCAGACCCGGTGTTGTGCCGGGAGCCCGTGCGGGGGTCGGCGACGTACTTCGGGTCTGGCTTGATCGCCCACATCTCCCACTGCACCGCGCGCGGGCGGTAGCAGTCCCACACCTTGAGCCGCCAGCCCGGACGGCGCTCGCTGAGCAGCCGCGCCGCGGTCGCGAGCTTGCGTGTGACGGCGGGCTTGAGCCGGCACCGGGCGTCCGCGTACACGGCGCGCTTGAGGAAGTTGTTCGGCGTCGCGTACCGGAGGTCCTCGACGAGGCTCGGCACGATCCCTCTCGCGAGCACGATTTGGGGCTCCGCGCGAGCGATGCCGCACCAGACCAGCGTTGCGACCGCGGCGAGCAGGTACTTGGGAATGATCGATCGCATCGTCCCTCCTTCCATTGAAGGTACCACGCGAGGGCGGGAACCTCAAGCCCTTCAGGTGCTGACCCCACTCCGCATGAAGCTACGCGGGGCTAATGCGGAAGAAGATGGTATCCCCGTCCCGTACCTCGTACTCCTTCCCCTCGAGCCTCATTTTGCCAAGCTCTTTGCAGCGCGCCTCACCGTGTTCCACAAAATCATTCCAATCAATGACCTCGGCGCGGATGAATCCCTTCTCAAAATCCGTATGGATAACGCCAGCGGCCTGCGGGGCTTTCGTGCCACGAGGCACCGTCCACGCGCGGGTCTCGGTTGGGCCGGAGGTGAGGAAGGTGATAAGCCCGAGGAGGGAGTAGCTCGCGTGGATGAGACGGTCGAGGCCACTCGTCTGCGGAAGACCGAGGTCCTGCCGCATCGCTGCGGCATCCTCGCTGGGAAGCTCCGCAAGCTCGGCCTCGATCTTTGCGCAGAGCACCACGAATGGTGCGGCGCCGAGAAACGGACATCGTCGCCGCCATTCCTCTTCCGGAACGGCGAGCTGTTCACGATCGTCCAGGTTGAGCACGTAGAGGAGGGGCTTGGCGCTCAGCAGCTGCAACTCACGCAGTAGTCGAGCGGTGTGAGATCCTTCGCTCCGCTCCGCTCCGCTCAGGACGACACGGAGGGGGGTACCGTTGTTGAGGTGCGCTTCCCACTCCTGGAGCAACGTGAGTTGTGTGAGGGATTCTTTGTCACCGGATTTCGCTTTGCCTACCACCGTGTCCATGCGCTTGCGGACGGTCGTGAGGTCGGCCATCGCGAGCTCGAGGCCGATCGTCGCGACGTCCGAAGCGGGATCCACGCGCCCTGCGACGTGGACGACATCGCTCCCCTCGAACACGCGTACGACCTCCGCGATCGCATCCACCTCGCGGATATGGCTCAGGAACTTATTCCCGAGCCCCTCGCCCTTGTGTGCGCCCGCGACGAGGCCGGCGATATCCACGAACTCGATCGTCGTCGGGACGACCTTCGCGGACTTCGAGACACGCGCGAGCGCGTCCAGTCGTTCGTCCGGCACCGCGACCACCCCGACGTTCGGATCAATCGTGCAGAACGGGTAGTTCTCACACGGCACCGCCTTCCGCGTGAGCGCACGGAAGAGCGTGGACTTGCCGACGTTTGGTAATCCAACAATCCCAATCTGTAGGGGCATAGTTGACAGGCGATCGAGGCAGCGCTGATCGCGTGCAGCGTACCACTGTGGTATACTGGCGACAACCAAGCGGAACTCTTACCCTCCACCGCATATGCGAGACACCCGCCTCGTCAGGATGCGCCCGGGGTTCGTCGACCCTGGGACGCTCGCCATGGTTGCCCTCCTCGCGGTGGGCGCGATTTCGCTCGCGACGACCTCCCGCGCCGTCGAGGAGGCCGTGAGCTTCGATGCGGCTGCCGAGAGCGCGACCGAAGTCACCGCGCCGTCCCCGGCGCCGCTCCCACCGGAGCCGACGGCGACGCCACCGGTGCCAGCTCCGCCCGTCAACGCCCCACGCGTGAACGTGCCGGAGGTGATCTCGCTCCCCGAGCTGGTGCCGCCGCCGGGCGACGAGCCACCGCCGGAGGAGAAGCCGAATCCGCAGGAGTGCCGTGATGTGCGCCGGCAGATCCGCGATCAGTTCCGCGAGCTCAACCGGTTCGAGAAGATGCTCCGAAAGCTCAAGCTCACCGCGGAACTCGACAAGCTCGTCGCGCTCCGCGCGAAGCTCAAGGAGTTCGACCGGAACATTCAGAAGGACTGCACGCGTGAGGCGCTCCAGGATTTCTGGGACGATCAACCGTGGGAGCAGATTAATGAGTTCCGGTGCAAGGCGGAGCTCCCACAGCAGTTTGTCCAGATCGATCGAGAGCTCAAGCGACTTGAACGGCAGTCGACACCGAACCGGATGCGGTTCACCGGGCTCGATGCTGAACGGTACAAGGCGAACCTCGGCAAGGTGAAACAGTCGCTCGCGGACGCGAAGGCAGCAGTGGGGAGCGGGAGCTGCGAGGATGCGAACGAAGCGATGCAGACGTTCTGGGAGGAAGGAATGCACCCCGGCGAGATTATGGGCGTGGTCAACCGCCTCTACGAACTCGGGAGGCAGTTGGCACGCGTGAAAGACCAGAACGTCCGGCAGCTCTTCGCGGAGGTGCTCCAACCGGTTATTGACGCCGCGAACGAAGGCGACTTCCGCGAGGCGAACCAGGCGCTCAACGACGTGTTCGGGGAGCTCCAGCAGATGCTCTTCAAGGTCATCAACTCACGTCGGTACCGCGGGTACGAGCCACGACTCCAGAAGCTCGAGGAGCTCCTGCGGAGCAAGCTCGGGGATGATGGTGCGTCAGAGGTCGAACCATTCGGCGGCGGCGCGCTGGTCCCGGTCCAGTGACGATCAACGTAGACGTGGAGAGCCGCCCTCCGATGGACATCGGAGGGCGGCTTGATGTTTCGTTCGTGCTACAAGGATCCCGGGTTCTTCCAGTCGTCCTCGGTGATGTGGCCGAAGAAGAGCGGGACGGGGATGCCCGGGCGCTCGATCCAGCACAGGAACGGCCGGTCGATGACGAGGTCGGGCTTCGGCTCCTCCATGTTGAAGCTCCGGAGCACGCCGAGCGCGACCGCACTCTCGGCGCGGGCACCGACCTCGTTCATGCGGAACCGCGTCTGCTGCTTGGCCTGGCTGACGACCGCAGGCAGGTTGTCGGCGCCGGTCGTCCTGAGGCCGAGGAGCCACGAGGTGTCGACCTCCTGGTTGAGCGACACCATCGGGAACACGACGCCGCCGTAGGAGGTGTCGAATCTGGAGGTCTGGGTGAGCGACGACGGGAACGGGCCGTCCATCGCGATGAGGTCTGGCACCCGATTCGCGTCGCACATGGCGATGCAGACGACATCGCCGGATTTCGTCGTGAGACACGCGACCGGGTTCGGGAGCGGGGACGCGAGGAACTGCTGAACCCTCGCGCGCCCGTCCGCCGTCGAGATCCGCACCGCGGGGTACTCGCGGCCCCTGGCGCGGATCGTCCGCACCTCACCGCGCTCGAGCCACTCGACGAGCACGTCGAGGACGCTCGCGACGCCGAAGTCGAGCGGATCCGTGAACGGATTGAGCCGGATCGAGAACCCCTTGGCAGCGAGAAACGCGTTGATCTCTTCGGCGCTCCGGCCCGCGATGGACTTGATCTCCGGGATCGCTTGGACCAGCGTGTGCGTCGGACGGTAGACGTTCCCGAGGAATTGGTCTTGCGTCGTGTTGAACGCCTGCCACTGTCGGCGTCCGCCGAGATACGCGTCGGCCTTCTCGACCGCGCCGACGATCGGCAGGAGGACTTGGGTTTGGCTCATCGCTTGGTTTCCTTTCCCTTGCTTGAAGTTGCGTTGCGTGGAAGGTGCTCGCTGCGCCGCGGCATGCGGGCAGCATCTCGCCAGCTTAGCACAACGTCTCCGTCCTGTCAACCATGCCGTTCTCGGCCCAGTTGACAGTGCCCCTGCCACTGGTAGAGTCGTGGCAGTCCCATTCGTTGGGGCGAATTCCTGTCGTTTCACAACTGAACCCAAAAAGCCTCAATGGAGACGCGGAAGCGTCGGAAAGAAGGAGATCGAGCCATGTCGAACGAAGAAGGGAAGGGACCCTGGCAGTCCATCGCCATCGCGGCATCCGTCGCGATCGTGACGGTGTTCATGTTCGCGCTCGCCAGCACCGGCTGCAACAAACGCGACGCCGGAAACGGCAAGGAGGCGACCGGGCAGAAGACGGCCGCAGTGCCGACGCACCTTCGATTCGGCATCGGCGCCGAGCCGAAGACGATCGACTCGACGAAGTGCTACGAGAGCGCCGGCATCGAGGTCGTCATGAACTACTGCGAGCCGCTCGTCTGGTACGATCAGGCGACGTTCGTGCCGATCCCCGGCGCGGCCGAGCGCTGGGACGTCTCCCCCGATGGGAAGACGTACACGTTCCACCTCCGTGCGAACGCGACGTGGTGGGGCGGCGCGCTCACGAAGCCGGAGCCGGTCACCGCGAGCGATTTCGTCGCCGCATGGCGGCGCCTCCTCGATCCGAAGACCGCGGCGCAGTACATCGAGCTCCCGCAACACATGGGCATCGCCGGCACCACGCAGTACTTCGCGGAGCTCAAGAGGATCCAGCCGCTCGTGGAGAAGCTCACCGCCGCCGAAAAAACCGGTGACGCGGCGAGGGTCGCAACGCTCGAGCCGCAGGTGCAGCGGGAGTACGCGGCGCTCGCGCTGCTGCGACAGGGGCTCGGATTTCGAGCCGACGGACCGAACCGGTTCGTCGTCGATCTCGAGGACGCCGCGCGCGGGAAGATTCTCATGAAGCTCGTCGGCTTCCCGATCCTCTGCCCGGTGCACCAACCGACGCTCGCCCGATGCGAACCGCGGGACGCACAAGGGAACGCGCTGCCGAGGGTGTGCACATGGACGGACCCCGAGCACCTCGTTGCGAACGGGCCGTACCTCATCACCGAGCACGTGTTGAACTCGCACTTCACGCTCGAGCGGAACCCGAAGTACTGGGACGCGGCGAACGTGGCGATCGACCGTGCGACGCTCATCAGCGTGACGGACGAGGTGGGCATGCTCCGTCGGTACGAGAGTAAGGACATGGACGACACGATCGACTGGCTCGGGGCGAACGTTCCGATCCCGCCCGACCGTATCGACATGTGGAAGTCGCATCCGGACTATCGAACGTCGACGCTCTACGGCACGTACTTCTACTGGTTCAACACGCGGCAACGGCCGCTCGGCGACGTGAACGTACGGCGCGCGCTGTGCTTCGCGATCGATCGCCAGTCGATCGTCACGAACGTGACGCGCGGCGGACAGGTGCCGCTCACCGGTGCATTCCCGCCGCTCGCAGGCGAGTACTCGCCGATTCCGGCGGTTGATGGGTTCACCTTCGATCCCGCGCTGGCGCAGCAACTTCTCGCGGCCGCGGGGTTCCCGAATGGGAGGGGATTCCCTTCCGTCACGCTGAAGTACAACACGAACGTCGGACACAAGGCGGTCGCGGAGGCGATCCAGGATATGTGGCGCACACACCTCGGGGTGAGCGTCGCGTTGCAGAACCAGGACTGGTCGTCGTTCGTCACCGACCGCAACAGCGGCAACTTCCAGGTCGCGCGTGCCGGCTGGCAGGGTGACTACCTCCACACCCACACGTTCGCGTCAATGTTCCCATCGAATTCCGCCTTCAACGACGCGAAATGGAGCGATCCCTCGGGGCAACTCGACGGCCTCGTCGATCGCGCACTCCGTGAGACGGATCCCGCCAAGGCCCAGACGCTCTACCAGAGGATTGAGCGGATCCTCGTCGCGGGCGCGCCGGCGTGTCCGGTGTACGTCTACACGAAGCCGGATCTGGTGAAGCCGTACGTGAAGGGCTACCATCCGAACGCGAAGAACTACCACCCGATCCACCAGCTCCGTATCGAACGGTAATCGGCAACCAAGAGCGCCCCCCGTGAGATCGGCCGACAAATCTCGCGGGGGGCGTTTCCACATCACTCCTGAACGGACACGGAGGTGAACTCGTGCACATCCTTTCTTGGCTCAGACGCAAGTGCATCATGCTCGCCATCACGCTCGTCGTGGTGACGCTCGCGACATTCGCGATCATGAAGGCCGCGCCCGGGAACCCGTACGCAACGGATCGCAAGATCGAGCCAGCAGTCGAACGGGCGATCCGCAAGGCGCTCTGCCTCGATGAGCCGTGGCACGTGCAGTACTGGTGCTACGTGAAGAACATGGCCACTGGCGAGATCCCGTCCATGCGGTACGAGGATAAGACGCCGATGTCCGTCATTTTCCCGTCGCTGTATGACCAGCGAACGGGCAAACAACGGATCCTGTACTGGGAGGATCGCACGCGATACGACGGCACGAAGGTACGCGTCCTGAAGATCCTGCCAGATGGCGGGCTCTTCGCTTCGTTCGTCGTCGGCTGCGGCGCGCTGCTCTTCGCGATCGGTGTCGGTGTCACCGCCGGTGTGTTCGCTGCGAAGCGGCGAAACTCACTCATCGACCACTGCCTCATGGGGTGGGCGATGATCGGGATCACCGTGCCGAACTTCGTCATCGGTCCGCTCCTCGCATACGTCGTCGGGACCCGCCTTGGATGGCTGCCGTCGAGCGGGTGGGGCGAGCTCCGCCACCTCGTGCTCCCGATCATCACGCTCGGGTTCGCGTATGCCGCGTACTTTGGACGATTCTCGCGCGGCGGCATGCTCGAGGTCCTCAACGAGGACTACGTGCGCACCGCGCGGGCAAAGGGCGTCCCGGAGTGGCGCATCACGGTGTGGCACGAACTGAAGCTCGGGCTGCAGCCGGTCGTGACGTTCCTCGGACCGGCGGCATCCGGCATCGTCGTGGGATCCATCGTCGTCGAGACGGTGTTTCAAATCCCCGGAATCGGTCGGCACCTCGTGGAGTCCGCGCTCGCTCGCGACTACACGCTCCTCATGGCCATGACCGTGCTCCTGTTCACGCTCCTGTCCGTCGCGAACATGATCGTGGACCTCAGCTACCAGCTCATCGATCCGCGTACGCGCGGGAAAGAGGCGACGTCATGACGACATTCGTTCGGCACTGGGGAGAACTCGCTGCGGCGGCCGCATGGGTCGCCGCATGGATCTGGATCGCCCTGCACATCCATGCGCTCCGTATGCGCGTGGCGAGCGGCGGCGGTGAAAGCCTCTGGGCGGATGCCTGGAATCGGCTTGCGAAGAACCGGATGGCCATCATCTCGGCGTGGACGATCTCCGTAATCGGCCTCGCGTGCCTCGTCGGCCCTTGGTTGCTTGATGCGACGTACGGGATCACCTACTTCGCGCAGAACCTACCACTCGGGGCGGTACCGCCGTCGTGGTCGAACCACCATTGGTTCGGCACCGATCCGCATGGTCGCGACGTTCTCGTGCGCGTGCTCGTCGGCGGGCAGATCTCCATCGCGGTCGGCATTGTCGGCGGCACGGTTGCCGCGACGGTCGGCACGCTGTACGGCACGATCTCTGGCTATGCTGGTGGGAAAATCGACGAGGTGATGATGCGCATCGTCGAGGCGCTTTACGCGCTCCCGTTCATGCTCATCGTCATCGTGCTCGGCGCGGTACTCGGCGCGGTGTTCGAAGAGAAGCAGAAGGAGCAGGATGCCGCAGATGCACAACAGCAGGCGCCGAGCGCCAAAATACGGCGAACGGAATCGGGCGCTGAGGATGCGAAGAAGCAAGAGCAAGGAGCGAAAGGCAGCTCCATCTTCATTCTTCTCTTCGTCGCAATCGGCCTCGTCGCTTGGCCGACGCTCGCACGCGTCATCCGCGGGCAAGTGCTCGGCCTCAAGCGCCGTGAGTTCGTCCTCGCCGCGCACGCGATCGGAACGTCGCCGTGGCGGATCATCCGTTGGCACCTCATCCCAAACATCCTCGGCATTGTGATCGTCTACACGACGCTCATGATGCCGAGCCTCGTACTCTCCGAGGCGTTCCTGAGCTACCTTGGACTCGGCGTACCCGCACCGCTCGCGAGCTGGGGGTCGCTCATCGCGGATGGCGCGACGGTGATGGACGTGCACCTCTGGCGACTCGCCTTCCCCGCCACAATCATGTGCGTGACTCTGTTTGCCTTCAACTTCCTCGGTGACGGGTTGCGCGATGCGCTCGACCCGAAGCTTCGAGGAGTGGACTAGGAGGTACGACCATGGCTCCGAATGCCAACAAACTCGCGCTGAGCGTCACCGGACTCACGACGACGTTCCGAACCGAAGCAGGACTCGTCCGAGCCGTGGATGATGTCTCGTTCGCGCTCCTCCGTGGACGGATCACCGCCGTCGTCGGGGAGAGCGGGTGTGGCAAGAGCGTCACGGCGTTCTCGCTCCTGCGGCTCCTGCCACCGAGCGCAACGACGGCGGGGCGCGTCATCCTCGGGAGCACCACCGCACTCCACGACTGCGATGACGCCACGATACGGCGTCATCGCGGCAAGGACATCGCGGTGGTGTTCCAAGACGCACAGACGGCATTGAACCCCGTCCTCACCGTGGGGTCGCAGCTCGTGGAGGCGATCACCGTCCACGAGCCGGTGTCGAAGCGTGAGGCGCTCGCTCGCGCGGTCGCGATGCTCGCGCGCGTCGGCGTTCCGGATCCGGAACTTCGGCTCCACGCGTACCCGTTCGAGCTCTCCGGTGGTTTGAAGCAGCGCGTCATGATCGCCATGGCGCTGCTCTGCCGGCCATCGGTGCTCATCGCAGATGAACCGACGACCGCGCTCGATGTGACGACCCAGGCGCAGATCCTCGACCTCATCAAGGATCTCCGGGATGACCCGACGCTCCGAATGGCGATCATGTTCATCACGCATGACATGGGCGTCGTCGCGGACATCGCACAGGACGTCATCGTGATGTACGCGGGACGGATCGTCGAACGAGGGCCGGTGGATGTCGTCCTCACGCGTCCACGGCACCCGTACACACAAGCGCTCCTGAAATCCATCCCGGTGCTCGGAGAGCGTCGGCGGGCACTCGAAGTGATCGGCGGCCAACCGCCGAATCTCGTTGCCCTTCCACCCGGGTGTGCGTTCGCACCACGCTGTTCGTACGTGACGGACGCGTGTCGCGCCGCCATCCCTACACTCCGAAACATCAACGCGGACCACGATGTCCGCTGCATCCTGGAGGTGCAACCATGAGGAATGGGAAACCGCTCCTCTCCGTGTCCGGACTCACCGTCCGGTTCCCCATCCGCCGCGGTGGGTGGCGACGCCCACCGAAGTTCCTCACCGCCGTCCAGGATGTCTCATTCGATATCCGACCCGGCGAGACCGTCGCACTCGTCGGCGAGAGCGGGTGCGGAAAATCCACGACCGGTCGCGCGCTCCTCCGCATCAGCGACGAGCGCGCGATCGAATCCGGCGCGATCCGTTTCCAGGATCATGATCTCCTGACGCTGCGGCGAGCGGACCTCCGCCCGATCCGTCGGCAAATGCAGATCATCTTCCAGGACCCCGCAGCGTCGCTGAACCCGCGGATGACGGTCCTCGACATCATCGGGGAACCCCTCCGCGTCCACCGGGTCGTCACGACGACCGCGGAGCTCGAACGTCGAGTCGCAGCGCTCATGGAGCGCGTCGGTCTCGATGTCCGAACCATGGCGTACCGCTACCCGCACGAGTTCTCCGGCGGACAAAAGCAGCGGATCGGCATCGCGCGTGCGATCGCACTCGACCCGGCCTTCATCGTGTGCGATGAGCCGACGAGCGCGCTCGATGTCTCGATCCAGGCGCAGATCCTCGCACTCCTCCGGGAGCTCCAGCGAACGCTCGGTGCCGCGTACCTCTTCATCTCACACAACCTCGCAGCGGTCGAACAGGTCGCCGATCGCATCGGCGTCATGTACCTCGGCCGGCTCGTGGAGTTCGGTGCAACGGAACAGGTTATCGGCAATCCGAGACACCCGTACACGCAGGCACTGCTCTCCGCGGTGCCCGTGTCGGACCCGGTGAAGCAACGCACACGACAGCGGATCCGGCTCACGGGCGACGTCCCGAGCCCGATCAACCCGCCCTCCGGCTGCGCGTTCCACCCGCGGTGTCCGCTTCGGCAGACGCTCGCGCCGGAAGCGGCGGCGCGGTGCGTGACCGAGGCGCCAGCACTCCGCTCGCTCGCATCCGGCCAGCGCGTGGCGTGCCACCACGTCACCGAGTAGCCCCGCCGTCGAACAGCGCGACCCCCTCCGAAGTCCTTCGGAGGGGGTCAATCATGTTTGCTCCACGCTGGCGCTCAGAGCATGGATGCACACGGCGGCTCGTCGGGGCCCGAGATGAAGCAGCAGTCGCAGAGCGGGCCGTAGCAGTCGAGCGTGGTTTCCTCGTCCACGACGAGCGGGCGGCAGTACACGTTCCCCCCGAGCGGGAGCGACGCCCACGCCGCGTCCGTCGTGATGAGGAGCGACTCCTCCGGCACGTCGCCCGAGTACGTCGCGTCGTACGAGACATCAACGACGAGAACGATCGGCGGGAACGCCATCGTCGTCGGGTCGCGCGTCGGGAGCTCGAGCGGGAGCACGGGAGCGGCCCAGACACCAGTGCGGAGGTCGAAGAGCCGCAGGGTGACCGTGAAGCGCGCTGCGCCGCCGATCGCGTCACTCACCCCCACCGCGCTCACCATGAGCACCGATCCATCCGGGCCGCTGTTCCAGATCGACACATGCCGCGTGAGCGACACCCCGATCTCCTGTGGTCCCTCGAACCACAGGAATGGATCGGCACACTTCCCGCCGTACGGCATGGACCCATCGGCGCCGGATGGCAGGACGCAGAGCGAGAGCTCCGCGGGAGATGGCGGTGCATCCGGTGGCGGCGCGGAGTCCGGCGTGGGCTCCACGCCGAGGTCGTCGGGTTGGTAGCTCGGGTCGCCACCGCGAGTATCATCGTCGGCGGCCGGATGTCCGGCGCCATCGTCCCATCCCACTGCGACGGGAGCGGCTCCATCTGCGCACCGCGCGGCCATGAGCGCGCCGAGGCACGCTTGGAGCACTCCGTACAGTCGTTGCCTTCGCATGGTTCACCTTCCTGCATGGAATGGACTGGCATCATCCTCGCGCAGGAGCGCGACAGTGTCAAGGAAACCTCAAGCCCATCGCATGGGAGCGCACGGGTCACCGATTGGATCTTCGTCTCGCAAGCATGACCCCCCCGACGAACATCGGAGGGGTCTATTCTTTTCCTTCGGGGGTCTCACTCGCACGCGTCGCGATTGACGTTCCAGATCGCGAGAGCGTCGAGCGCGAGGCGGCCCCAGTCGGTGAGCTCCGGCGGGCAGCAACGATCCACGAGGTGGAAGTACCAGTCGCCGGGCGAAAACTCCGCGTGCTGGAATGGGGCGTGGATGGTGAGGAATCGAACCGGGAACTCCTCGAGCACCGCGAGCGCATCGGTGAGCCAATCGAGCTGCACCGTCGGATTCCCGTTCGAAAACCCGAGTTCGGCGACGCCGAGCGCAAGCGTGCCGTCCGCGATGCGCTCGATGTACCGCGTCTCCACCCGTGTGAGCGCGGCGCGGAGCTGCACGGGATCCGGCGCGAAATCGGTCGGGTGGAACTCGCGCCGCGCGAGGATGGGTTCCGGCCGCCAGCCCGGGAGCCCGAACTCCGTCGTGTCGCGCGAGGCGTGCATCGTACCGTAGAACGAGACGCCGATGTGGTCGACCGCCGGCGGTCGCGATCGCTCGCACGCGCCGTCGAAGTCATCGTCAATGCACCCATCCACCACAGCGCTCGTGAACCAATCGTTGTGGAGGAAGTCGAGGAACGCAGCCCCGGGGAGCTCGGCATCGCCGACGAGCGGGCGGATGTTCATGCCGATCGCCGGAACGAAACCAGCCGCACGGATCACCGGACCCGCTTCGAGGAAGGCGTCGCGCATGTGCGCCATCGCGACCGCGAGACTGTGACCGGCATTCCGTCCGCCGGGCGGGATCTTCCCCTCGCGATGGATGTAGCCGTCCATGAGTTGTGGGACCGGCTCCATCGCGAGGTTGATGACGGTGCCAACGGGGAGTTCGGGTTCGAACTCTGCGAGTACGGACGTGACGTACGCCGCGAACGCCGCCTGCGCATCCGGGTGCGCCCACCCGCCGATCGTGCCGACGGAAGCCGGTGCGAAGTGGAGCTCCGCAGGGTACGACGCGTGGTGGACGAGGACGAGCTCGATGGTGTAGCCCGTAGCGCGCACGGAGCCAATGAGGTCGCGGTACCCGTCGCGCACCGACCGATTCGCCATGAAACACGGCCAGAAGATCGAGAGCCGCACGACCGGCATCTCCTCTCCGACATCGCGGAAGGTGCCCACGATCGCATCGGCGAGGCCCGCGAGATCTCCGTACGCATCCACGTCGCGGACGTACGCTGGCTGGAGCGGAATGAGCGCCTCCTCTCCCTTGCCCTGTCCGAACCGTTCTTGAAAGAGTTCCGTCCATCCGCTCGGGCACACCCCGGGGTCCGTGAGCATCGCGAGGAGCTGGACGGTCGAATAGCTCCCGCCAACGACGAACCGCGGCGGAGGGACGCACGCATCCGGCGCTACTGCATCGCGTTCGGGCATCGGTCGTCCCGCATCTTCTCGCGCGTGGGACGCTCCCGACGCATCGGGGATGCGGTCGCGTGGTGGCACGGTGACCTGCGATGGGTGGTCACCGCAGGCGGCAAGCACCATGTAATTGAGAATGAGCGTCGTCCGTCGCCGTTTCATCATCGTCTTGTCCTCCGCCAGGCAGGGATGGCCTGGAGGAATAGCGTACCGCATTTGAGCGCGCTCGTGCGGAGCCGCAAGCTTCCGCCAAAGGCGGACCCGCCTCTGGCGGGGACAGCTACAAGCTTCAAGCCCGAGTTGTCGAACCTGCCCTCCCCCTCGTTCTGAGGGGGAGTTGGAGGGGGTGCGGATGCCCCTCCCGCCATGAGCGGGGGAACCGAAAAATGAAACGCCCCCCGGAACCCGGAGGGCGTCGTTGGTCGATTGCTTCTGCGACTCGCGTTTACCGCGCGCGTTGGCTTGCGGTCGCCGTGGGGCTGAGCCCGCAAACGCGCTTCATCTCCCCGTTGAGCCAACGGCGGAGCACGGATGCCTCCATCGCGCCGGCGCCGTTGTCGAACTCCCCACGCTTCGTCGGGTCGTTCGCGCAGACGAGGGTGATGCCGACGCGGTACTTCGGTCGATCGGTTTCCGCGTCGTCGATGCCCACCGGATCGATGAGGAGCTCCCGGGAGCAACGGTAGACGAACTCGTCCCAGATGAGGTGGCGGTGGAGCATGTACCACGCCGCGCGCTCCTCTGTCGGCACGAGCGGCGTGCTCAGTCGGATTTTCGTCGTGGCGTTCCGGTTGAGCCCCGCACGGTCTCGTTCGTCCTCCACCGGGCAGCCAGCCCACACCGTCTCCGTTCGGGGCGGCGCACACTCGCGCTCCACGAGGTCGGAGATGTTGCGGACGAGGGCGTCGCGAACCTGCGGCATCGTGATGCCCGACTTTCGGTAGCGTCGGTCGTCCGGCTTGTCGCGGCACGTGAGGACGAACTCGATTCCGAACCCCTCGGTGTGGATCTCGAGCTCCCCGAGGAGGTCGCGTGCCCGCCCGTCGCTCAGGAACCGCTCGATGACTTCGGGCCAGACGGCCGCGTCTCGCTTCTGCGCGACCGTCTGCTCTCCTCGCGTGACGACGCGGATCGACGGTTGTAGTACGGCTGGCGTCGGTGTCGCTGCGGACTGCTGCAGCGTGCACCGTTCGCACGTTGCGTTCGCGCCATCGTCCGAGTACCGGCACGCGCAGGTCACCTTGCGATCGAGCGCCTGGTCGTGGAGTACGACGATCCGAAGGGCATCGCCGCACTCTGCCGAAACGTTCGGCTTGTTGCAGGCTCCGGCATCGCGTTCGCCGGCTGGCTTGGGCGGCGGCTTCGCGCCGGCGACGGCTGCGATGAGCAGCGTGATGATGAGAAGGTACGACCGTCGCATTGGGATTCCTGGTGCCGGAGGAACCGTCAGAACCACAAAAACCTAGCCTACGCCTCGGTTCAACCAGCACCTGGAGGATACCATCTGCCGGCGATCGTGTCAACCCCG
>CAZPCZ010000005.1:33697-36201 GCA_964585225.1 uncultured Gammaproteobacteria bacterium | reverse complement strand
TCGCGTCAGCAGCGTGCCGTCGGGCCCGTACGGGAGCCCGTCGACGACGGTGGTGCCCTCGGGCAGCGTCGCCATGTAGGTGCCGGCATGGTGCACCACGGCGCGGTTGCTCGGCCGCATCTCGAGGGCCGCGACGAAGCGGTCGTGCTCGTCCCCGCAGGATCTCCGGCGACATGGGCTGCCGTGGAGAATATCATTAAGCGGTAAATTTCTAAGTGCTCTAATTTCTAATTGACCTAAATAATACCCAATCCCCAACCACCAATTGAGGTTTGGTGCTTGGGGTTTATTTAGAAATTAGGAATTAGAAATTTTGCATTTTTCGTGCATGTCCGTCCTCTACCGCAAGTATCGTCCCCAGACGTTCGCGGAGGTCGTCGGGCAGCCGCACGTCACGCGGACGCTCGTGGCGGCCCTCGCATCTCAGCGCGTCGCCCACGCGTACCTCTTCTCCGGGCCGCGCGGCGTGGGGAAGACGACCGCCGCGCGACTGCTCGCGAAGGCGGTGAACTGCGCGAGCCGTCGCGTGAGCGATGGCGAAGCGCATCCTGAGCGACCCCGAGCGAAGCGAGGGGGAGTCGAAGGATCTCCCCCGGCAAAGCAGGCAGCAACATCGAACCTCCCCTGTAACGCCTGTGGCCTCTGCGCGGAAATCACGGAGGGGCGCTGTTTGGATGTCATTGAGATTGACGCGGCGTCGCATACCGGCGTGGATCACGTGCGCGAGCACATCGTCGAGACCGTCCGTTTCGCGCCCGCTCGCGCGGCACGGCGGGTGTTCATCATTGACGAGGTGCACATGCTCTCCGCGGCGTCGTTCAACGCGCTCCTGAAGACGCTCGAAGAGCCTCCCGGTCACACGCTCTTCATCCTCGCGACGACGGAGTTCCACCGGGTGCCGGAAACTATTCGGTCCCGATGCCAGCACTTCGCGTTCCGTCGCGTCGCGCTCACAGACCTCACGCAACGCCTCCGGGATCTCGCCTCGGCCGAGGGGGTGACGGTTGACGCGGACGTCGTGGAGGCGGTCGCGCGGGCCGCCGATGGGTCCGTGCGGGATGCGGAGAGCGTGCTCGGTCAGCTCCTCGCGTTCGGTGGGAAGCACATCGCGAGCGCGGACGCCGCATTCGTGCTCCCGCGTTCGAGCATGGAGCGCGCGCGAGCGCTCATCAATGCGATCGCACGGGGCGATCTCCGCGCGGCGCTCGATGAGGTGCACACGGCAGAGGAGGGCGGGTTCGATGCCGATGCGTACCTCCGCGACCTCATCGCGGTGCTCCGCGATGCGATCCTCACCGCGCTTCCGGGCGGTGGCCCTGCGTCGGACACGATCGCCCGCCACATCGCGGCGCTCCAGGCGTTCTCGGACCTCCTCGATCGCATGAGCCGATCCGATCGACCATTCTTCAGCCTCGAAGTCGCGGTGCTTGGTTTGATGGTGGAATCAGGAATCACGAATCAATCTGCCTCGGGGCCCTCTCTCGTCCTCAAAGGGGGAGCGGGAGGGGGTGCAAACCCTCCCCCTCGTTCTGAGGGGGAGCGGGAGGGGGTGGGGAGTCGCACGGTGGAGCCACGAGGTGGACATCGCACCGTACGTACGGCGATCGCAGCGGCGGCACCATCGCAGGCTCAGGCTCATGGTGTGCAGGCAATCGATGCCGATGCTGCGCTCACCCGGGTGCGCGAGGTTTGGCCATCGCTCCCCGCGAAACTCACCGCGGCAAACCATTCACTCCCGTACCTCCTCGAGGGTGGTCGGCCGCAGCGCGTCGCGAATGGCGTCCTCACAATTGGGTTTCGATACAAGCTCCACGCGGAGAAGGTGCGGCAACCTGCGGCGAGTGACGCGGTCGCATCAGCGCTGAGCTCGCTCCTCGGATCCCCGCTGCGCATCGCGACTGCCGTGGTGAGCGCAGAGGAATTCGCCGCGCTCGATGCCGCGGTCCATCCGAAGACCGGCGACGCCGTCGCCGACGCCGCCCTTGAGGTGTTCGGGGGGAGGGTAGTAGAGTGACGGTGTTATTCGGGGGTCGTCTAACGGTAGTCATGCCAAAGGCAGATCCGCCTCGGGCGGAGACTCATGACTCTGGATCATGATATCTAGGTTCTGCGCCAGAGGCGCACTCGCCTCCGGCGAGGAATCCCATCCACGTATCTACTTTGTCTACGTACTACAAAGCGAGACACATGGCACGCGCTATATCGGTAGCGCACGAGACGCCCAGGTGCGTTTAGCTGAACACAATGCTGGAAGGTGTCGGTACACGAGTGGACGAAGGCCGTGGGTACTCATGTACACCGAGCAGTTTTCAGATCGAGCCGAGGCGATGAGGCGTGAACGGTTCTTGAAAACGGGTCAAGGGAGAACATTGCTCGACGCGATTCTGTCTGGAGCTGCGGGGTCGTCTAACGGTAGGACCCATGACTCTGAATCATGGTATCCTGGTTCGAATCCAGGCCCCGCAGCTGTGGACGGAATCAACGAATAGCTCCGATAGGTTCTG
>CAZPCZ010000005.1:0-33597 GCA_964585225.1 uncultured Gammaproteobacteria bacterium | reverse complement strand
AGAGGCGCATCCGCCTTTGGCGGAGAATCCAGGCCCCGCAGCTGTGGACGGAATCAACGAATAGCTCCGATAGGTTCTGCGCCAGAGGCGCATCCGCCTTTGGCGGAGAATCCAGGCCCCGCAGCTGTGGACGGAATCCTCTCGACACTTTGATTTGGAGAACGCCCACTCCGATGGCTATCGGAGTGGGCGTTCGTGTGCGGCTACTCTCGGCGGCTTGCGCTACGTGACCTCGTGGATGGATGGCGGTGCGACGATGAACCCGAATACCGAGCCGCAGAAACCACCGACGAAGTGCGCGAGCTGCGAGATCTTGTCTTCGCGGAACGCGCCGACGAGCTCCGGTCCGAGGAACATGAACGCGACGAGGATGAACGTGAGCGGGATGCCGACGCCGGATCCCGTCCGCGAAGCGAGAACGATGAGCATGAACGCGACGCCGCTCGCACCCATGACCCACGCGTCAGAGAGGAGCGCGTTCGCCACGCCGGTCGCCACCGCGGTGATCGCGATCATCACGAGGAGCGCGCGCGACCCGTGCCGCTCCTCGAGGATGGGGCCGACGAGGAGGATGATCGTGAAGTTCCCCACGAGGTGCGCCCACCCGCTGTGGCCGGCGATGTGCGTGAGGAGCCGAGCGTACGTGAGCGGGGAGGTGAGCGCGAGGTCCGGCGGCGCTGCGAAGAAACGCGGGCTGACCGCGTGGCCCGTGAGTGCGTCGAGTCCGAAGACCGCGAGGCTCACGAGCGCGAACGTGAGAATGACCGGCGCGTTGTACCGAATACGTGGCATCGCGACCTCCGTGTCGTGTGCGGTGTTCAGGCATCGTAAGGAGCCCTCGCAGCATAGTCGGTTTCGTCACCGCGGTCAAGTGGGGGTTGACGTGGCGGCGATCTTTGGGTACGCTCACCTTGTCTCGTTCATTGTCATGAACAGAGAAAGGAACGACTGCAATGGCCCGTACTGTGCCGATCGCACCATCTCCGGATGTCGGGGAGCTCTTCGCGATGCTCCGCAAGGGGCTTGGCGTCGGCGTGTCGCAGAACGTCGAGTTCATCGCCGGCCAGTCGTACCAGCTCCCCGACGGTCGGCACAGCGTATACGTCGGGGAAGAGCTCATGGGTGGCGCGTCCATGCTGAAGTTTCGCATCGAGGTGCCGGTACGTCCGCCGGCGAACGTGTGGCAGCCGCGCGATCGCGTCGTGCGGGCAATCCTGGAGGCTCGGGAGTCCAGTCTCAGCGAACGGCTCACGATCACCCTCCGCGACCACGGATCCAAGCTCGCACGCGTTGGGACCGACCACCTCCCGATGGTGGCGCAACGCATCTGCGCATGGCGTACGCTGCATGACGCCGGCATCCCCAGTGAGGAATCCCGGTGGGAAGCGTACATCGCGCTGGTCAACCGGAGCGTCGAGGGCGTCGAGCCGAAGCCGGGGCGCGCGGAGCTTCGGTGGGTGAAAGGGCAGCCGATGGTGGAGATCCCGCCCGAGGTCCGCCGGTACGCGGTGGCGCTCACTGCGCACGCCGAGGGACTCCGCGAGGAGCCGCTCCGGTCGTTCGTCATCGTGACCGCGCAGCTCCTCGCGCTCATCGCGGCCGAACTCGAGCGTGCACTCCGCGCGCTCGTCGAACGGCAGCGGGGCGCGCTCCGATCGAACGATCCCACGAAGCTCACCGCGTTCTCTCGCTCCGGACTCCAGGAGGTGGTCCGGGCGCCGCTTCTGGAAACCTCGACGCTCCTCAAGGTAGTGGACATTCTCCACCACGATGGTCGTGGTTGGCACGTCGCGGACCTCGTGGAGCCGGAACGCGGAATCCTCCGGATCGTCGTCCGCGATGCGCTCGCGGAACACCCGATGCCGGACACGGTCGGCATGGAGCATCTCCGTCATGAGCTCGACGTGCTCGAACGACTGCGTGTTCGTCTCTTGAAGCGCTTCCCCGATCTCACGATCGAGCGAGTCGTCGAGACGTGCTACGAGGTGCGCGGTGCTCCCGCGCGCGCAGCAATGAGAGGTGCACCGGCGTTCGTCGAGCTCCTCAATCGCTACGGTTGGAAGAGCGCGACTGCGGCGGAAGCACTCGGTATCCCGACGTTCCTCTTCCGTGCGCACCTGCGCTGGTTGGGGGTCCTCACCGATCTCCCTCCGGCAGAGCTTACGTCCCAGTGGGAAGCGCTCGGCGAGCCCGTTTGGAGCACGTTCGCTGCTGCGGTGCACGTCGACGCGGAGATCGCGCAGCGGAGGATTGCTCGCGCCGTCGTCGAACGTGACCTCGCTCGTGTGAGCAAGGACCTCGATGAGCGGCTGGACACGCTCCTCCGCGAAGCCGTGGGACGCCTGTATCCTGACTCGCGCACGACGTGGCACACGTTCCCGTTCGATGCGCCGCAGCTTGCCGCAGCGCTCGGCATCCACCGGCTCACCGCTGAGCACATCCTTGCGAACTACCACCTCGAGGAGCGTTGGTCCGACCTCCGTCCGACAACGACCCGTGAGGTCGATCGCGTCGCGGAGTCCATGCCAACCGAGCACCGGATTCGGGAGGTCCTCCTCCGGACGCACGGCGAGCTTGCGCCAGCCGCAAAGGCGCTCCGGATGCCCCCCGAGACGCTCAAGCGGTACATCGGGAGGTACGGCCTGTGGCGGTTCGCGCGGCGGGCACACCCCGATGATGCATGAGGTATGCGGCTTCGATCGCCCCGACCATTTTGGTCGGGGCATTCTCTGTGCTATACTCCTCATCCTAGCTTTACGTGTTACCACACCCTAGCGCTATGCGCATCCGACATTTTATTGCCGCCGCGTTCACTGTCGCCACCGCGATGTTCCTCCCGCTCGCCGTTCACGCGCAGGAGTGGACCGCGCTCACCTCCGGGGTCACGAACGACCTCAACAACCTCGCGTGTGTCGATGAACGAACGTGCTACGTCGTCGGTGGCGCACCGTTCATCGGAGGGCCAGGCATCATATTGAAAACGACGAATGGCGGCGATGCTTGGACGACGCAGCCGATCCCGACGACGAATCCGCTCCGCGGGATTAACTGCCCATCACCGACCGTCTGCTACGTCGCCGGTGACAACGGAACGCTCTTGAAAACGACCAACGGCGGGGCCACGTGGGTCGCGCAGACCGTCCCGAACCTCTCGACGTTCCCCGGTCAGGCGCAGCCGTGGTTCTGGGACATCTGGGCGCCGACGGAGCGGATCGCCGTCGCGGTCGGAAACGTCGGCGCGGTGTACCGCACGACGAACGGCGGCGACACGTGGACGCAGCTCGTGCTCGGGCTCGAGAACCATAACCTCCGAGGGGTATTCTTCGTGAACGCGACGACCGGGTGGCTCGTCGGGGCGCCGGGCCTCGTCCACAAAACCACCGACAGCGGGGCGACCTGGACGGCGCACGTCGCACATAGCGGAACGCCGACGCTCGCGTTCAGCGACATCTCATCTCTCGATGGGAACACCGTGTGGGCATCGGGTCCCTTCACCTTCGTGGCGAAGAGCACCGATGGCGGGGCGAGTTGGACGCAAATCAGCGTGCCACCGGCTGGAGGGTTCCCTGCGGTCAAATTCATGAATACCACAACGGGGTGGATGGGTGGGAATGGCGGGTACCTCACGACCACGGATGGCGGAGCGACGTGGATGCTCACGTTCACGAACACCTTCGAACGGGGTATCGATTGTGTGGGTGGATCCGTCTGCTACATGGTCGGTGACGATGGGACCATCCTGCGCTACGGTACCCCACCCCCACCTCCGCAGCCGGATCTCACCGTCGGCGATCGGTCGCTCACGTGCCCAGCAGGCGAGCTCGGCCTCGAGTTCGCGGAGTACCGGTACCGCGCGGTCGTCACCAACACCGGCACGGCATCGTCCGGGCCGTTCACGGTCCGCATCGAGGGGATCGACGCCGCGGGGCGCAGCGTCGGCACGCCGGTCAATCGCACCATCGCCGATCTCGCCCCCGGCGCGTCGACGACCATCGAGGGGCAGGCGAACGTCGGGCTCTTCAACCCGACCGTCGCGGCGTCCGTGACCGTACGGGTGACCGTTGATGCGCTCGGTCAGGTTGCGGAGTCGAACGAGGCGGACAACACTGCGACGGTGACGCAGACGTGCGCGGCAGCCGCCGCTCCGGCGGCACCGGCCGCACCGTCACTCGTTGCCGCGCCCGCGGTGTCGCCGGCGCCGGTGGAGCCGACGCCGGCCGTGACCCCCACGTCGACCGCGCAGCCGAGCGTCGCGCCGGCCGCACCGACTCCGGTGGTCGGTGAGCACCCGGTCGCCACGGTGCCGACCGCGGTGGAGCAGCCGGTCGCCGCGGTGCCAACGGCCGTGGAGCGGCCGGCTGCTCCCCCATCCGCGCCGCCCGCGCCACCAGAGGAGAAGCGCGCGATGGAGGAGGTGGCGCGTCGGGTGCAACTCGAGGTCATCAGCCGCGAGGCGCCGAAGGTGCTCCTCGGCATCGAGCGGTTCGTTCAGGAGAAGGGGATCGCGCGGAGCGAGGCGCTCGAGGCGATTGCGACCGAGAAGATCCGGGTGATTGCCGAGGCGAAACTCCCGGAACTCCCAGCGGCAAAAGCAACCGAGGTCCGTGGAGCACTCTCGACGTTCATTGCGTACGGCACGGAACCCACGGCGAAGCTGGGAGCCGGTGAGCGTGCGGGCGTCGTGAATTCCTACCAGGAGGCGTTCGGGAAGCTCCCGGATACGACGGAGGACTGGGAGGACGTCATGAAGATTTCCGTCGGCCGGTTCCCGTCGAAGACGAGCGTCACACGAGAGACCGCCGCCGAGGCGACGTTTCGGAAGATTTACCTCCGCGGCTCCGATGCGGCGAACCCGAACGATCGAGCGGCGATCTCGATCCTCGCGTACGGTCTCCGACCGGCGGACCGGCGCCTCGCATCGGAAAGCGTAGCGATTCGGAGCTTCAAGCGGATCTACAGGCGGACACCAGCGAGCGCGAGTGACTGGGACACCGTCCGCTGTATCGCGTACTCCGGTGCCAAGCGCTAGCGCGATATGTGGTCGCATTTTTGGACGCCTGCGACGACCTCGCTGCTCCTCCGCCTCGGGCTTGGAATTGAGTTCGTCATCTTCGGGTACGGGAAGCTCACGGATCTCCCGAGTTGGATTGGGTACATCCCACCATGGATGTCCCCGTTGCTCCCCATGCCGGTCGGGACATTCCTCCTGGTGATTGGCGCTGTTGAGCTCGTGCTCGGCGTGCTCCTCATTGTCGGGCTCTGGGTGCGGGTGGTCGCGGCGCTCTCCGCGCTCCATCTCCTCGGAGTGTTCGTCGCGCTCGGGTACAATGATCTCGCGGTGCGGGACTTCGTTGCTTTCGCCGCCGCGCTTGCGCTCGCGTCACTCGGGCCCGCCGGGTGCCACTACAGCGTTGACGGAAGACGTAGAACAAGCGATTCCGGAGCCCGTTGACTTTGAACTTTTCACTTTTCACTCTTCACTCTTCACTTCCATGCCCGATCTCCAGCCGCTCCTCGCGTATGGGCCGTGGGGAATCACGGTCCTCCGTATCGTCACCGGCATCATCTTCGTGTACCATGGCATCCCGAAGCTGTTTGGGCCGCAGCCAGGAATCAAAGGATTTACGGGCTGGCTTCGATCCATGAACGTCCCGCTTGCCGTGTTATTTGGGGTTGTCGTTCCACTCCTCGAGTTCTTCGGTGGGATCGCGCTCATCCTCGGGTTCCTCACGCAAGCGTTCGCGCTATTGTTCATCGTGAACATGCTCGTTGCGACATTCCTAAAAATGACGAAGATGGGGAAGAAGTTTGGCGGAGATGGCGGCTGGGAGTACGACCTCCTCCTCATCGCGGCCTCACTCCTTCTCCTCGTCACCGGGAGCGGTGCGCTCGCGCTCGATGCTCGGCTCTAGCAAGCGAAAATTGTTTGAGTCCGCACGCCTATCGGTTGACACCACGCGGGATCCGTGGTACGCTGTGTTCAGTTGGTACAGCCTTGGAACCGCGAACCCGTAGTCCTGTCGTATGACAGGACGAAGCCCCGTCGCATGACGGGGGCGACGTCTGGCAATCGCCATCGTTGAGGGAGCCGGGAAGAGGTTTAGGCCAATAGAAGGTCGAAACCAGGTGGGAGGACCGTACGAGGAACTTACCTCAACCCTCCCCGGTAACCCGATACACGGATACACGGAGTCGAAAGTCGACAGTCGTAAGTCGTCAGAGATTGAGGGGCGACCCCATACTCACGACTCATGACTCACGACTCATGACTTCGCTTCGCTATGGCGTTCCAAGATGATCGCGGTGGCGGCGGTGGCGGCGGTTTTGGCGGTCCGCGTCAGAAGCACGATGTCTCTTCCATGGGACTGAAGTGCGCTGAGTGCGGCACGGACATCACCGAGCTCCCGTTCGTCCCGAGCGACCCGACCCGACCGGTGTACTGTTTCGAGTGCAACCGGAATCGTCGTCGGTCGTTTGGCCCCCCGCGTGGCGGCGGTGGCGGTGGTGGCCGATACTAATCGACTACGACCCGCAAGACCCTCGAGATCCTCGGGGGTCTTGCGCTATTTCCGGGCCTGTGCTAGGGTCGGATGCTATGATCAATCTCGGGACCACCGTTCGGCGCATGCAGATCACCTACAGCTTCAAGAAGATCGGAGAGTTCGACCAACACTTTTGCCGCCAGTACGTCGACCGGAAGGTCGAGGCGGTTGAGCGCGCGCTCCCGAAGCTCCGTGAAGATGCGGAGGTCTCGCTCGTATTCCGCGCGGAACGCTTTGCGAAGAAGAAGGCGTTCCGGGTTTCGCTCTCGCTCCAGGCGGACACCCATCGGTGGATGGCCGAGGAGGATGACCACACGCTCCAGGAGGCGATCGACCTCGCGAAGGATAAATTGATTTTGCAGATGCGAAAGTACCACCGGCTCTCGGGCACGATGCAGCACTGACGCAGCGACGTTCGAGGACCAAGGATGACACCCGGTGTCTTCGGAAGAGACACCGGGTGTCTTTTGGTTCTGTTGTACACTGGACCACTATGGAGTCGAATCGGCCCCAGGCCACTCAGACGATCGCCGCCTCCGCGGTACTCATTGCGGTGCTCGGCATTGCGAGCCGTATCCTCGGTTTGCTGCGCGACCGGGCACTCGCATCAACGTACGGTGCCGGAGCGGTGCTCGACGCGTACCAGGCGGCATTCCGCATCCCGGATTTCGCGTACAACCTCCTCGGTCTCGCGGCGCTCTCCGCCGCATTCCTCCCGGCGTTCATTCGGCTCCGGTCGGTGTCGCTTGAGCGCGCGATGCAGTTTGCTACTCGAGTGCTCACGCTCGTCGGGATCGTCCTCGTGGTGCTCTCCACGCTCGGTGTGGTGTTCGCAGGGCCGCTCTACCGACTCCTTGCCCCCGGATTCCCACCAGAGCAGCTTGCGCTCACCGTTGCGTTTGGGCGCGTGCTCTTCCCCGCGACGTTCCTCCTCGGGTGCTCTGCGGTCGTTGGGGGGATCCTCCAAGCGGAATCACGATTCCTCGCATTTGCCGCAGCACCGATCGCGTACAACCTCGGGATCATCGTCGGCATCCTCGCGATCGCACCGACGATTGGTCCCGTCGGTATCGCGTGGGGCGTCGTCCTCGGTGCGCTCGCACACCTCCTCGTGCAGTGGCTCGCCGCGCGCCGCGTGGGCTTTCGCCTGCAATGTTCTTCCCCTCCTGCCACTCTTTTCTCCGCGATCGGCTGGCGCGACCCCGACGTCCGAGCAACCGCGCGACAACTCCTCCCGCGCGCGCTCGCCCTCGGGGCGTCGCAGGTGCAGCTCGTTGTCATCGCGGGGATCGCGACGACGCTCGCCGCTGGAACGCTCGCGGCCTTCTCATTCGCGGTGAACATCCAATCCGTTCCCATTGCGCTCATCGGCGTCGCGTTCGCGCTCGCGACATTCCCGCAGCTCGCCGCCGCGCGCAACGCCGCGGATCCCATCGCGTTCCGCCAGCACTTTTCGATCGCATTCCGTGAGATCCTCCTCCTTGCGTTTCCTGCGACCGTCGGATTGATCACGCTCAAGGCACAAGGGGTGCGGGTGCTCCTCGGGAGCGGTGCGTTCGATTGGGATGATACCGTTCGCACCCTTTCCGCGCTCGAGGCGTTCGGGTACGGACTCCCGTTCGCGATGCTCGTGCCGCTCCTCACGCGCTCGTTCTACGCGCTCGACGATACGCGGACGCCGTTCCTCGTGAGCATCGTCGCGGATGTCGTCGGCATCGTCGCCGCATTGGTGCTCGGCCGTTCGCACGGCGCGTGGGGTCTCGCGCTCGCGGTGTCCATTGCCGCTGCGCTCCAGGGCGCACTGCTCCTCATGTTCCTCCGGGCGCGCGCGGGGCCGCTGGAGGACGGTCGCATCGCGTGGGCGGTGGGCCGGTTTGCGCTCGCCGCATTCGTCATGGGGATTGCGATTCAGGTTGTGAAGCCAATCGTCGCGGAATGGACCGGCACCGACACGTTCATGGGCATCGCGCTCCAGGGCGGCCTCGCCGGCACCATCGGCCTCCTCGTCTACCTCGGCGTCGGCGTGCTCCTGCGATCCGAGGAGATCACCGCACTCGCCGCCGCCCTCCACCGTCGCGCCCTCCGCATGGTCCGTCTCCCCTTCGGCGGTGCAGACGAAGCGCGCGGATAAAAAGACCCTGGGGTCTTTTTCTTATTCCTGCTACTGTGGCCTCGTGGACGTATGCCGACCATGCCGCGTATCGGGGCCGGAGGGATCGTGTACCACGCGCTCAACCGCGCGAACGAGCGCGCCACGTTATTCGGGAGTCCGGGAGATTACCTCGCGTTCGAGGAAGTGCTTCGAGAAGCGAAACAACGGCACCCGGAGGTTGAGATTTTTTCGTTTTGCATCATGCCGAACCACTGGCACTTCGCGCTCCGTACGGAGCGCGACGGTGTGGTATCGGATTTCATGCACTGGTTGACGACGACGCACGCGAAGCGGTGGCGCGCGTTCCGACGATCCGAGGGGCACGGCCATCTCTACCAAGGACGATTCAAGTCGTTCCCTGTTCAGGATGACGCACACTTCCTGACGCTGTGTCGGTACATCGAACGTAACCCGCTTCGAGCGAACCTCGTGCAGCAGGCGGAGCACTGGCGGTGGTCGAGTTTGTGGTATCGGCTCAATGGTTCAGTTGATCAACGTTCGATCCTCAGCCCCTGGCCGGTCCCCCAGCCGCATGCGTACCTCGAGTGGGTGAACACACTACAGTCGAGTTCCGAGTGCGAGGAGATTCGAACGTGCGTCGCTCGAGGGATTCCATTTGGTGATCCTGCGTGGTCCCGCACCATCGCGGAACAACTCGGCATTTTGGTGACGCCCCGCCCCCGCGGCCGACCACGAAAGTAATAAAAAGACCCCAGGGGTCCTTTTCATTGCGAGTATGAAATGTTGGATCGCGAACCGAAACGGTAGGAAGCTTGCGGTGGTGATCGAGCGACGAGAGTCGCCGCGCGGACTCGCGTTCGTCATGCATGGGCTCGGTGGCTTCAAGGAGCAACCGCACATCCGCGTGATGGTCGAGGCGTTCTCGGAGCACGGGTTCGATGTTGTGAGTTTCGACGCGGCGAATACGCTCGGAGAGAGCGAGGGTCGCTTCGAGGACGCGACCATGACGAATTACTACGCGAATCTCGAGGACGTCCTCGGCTGGGCGACGGGTCAGCCGTGGTATCGGGAACCGTTCGCGCTCGCCGGCCATAGTCTTGGCGGCATGTGTGCGGCACTCTACGCGGAGCGTCATCCGCAGCGCGTGCTCGCGCTCGCTCCGATCTCCACAGTTGTCTCCGGTCGCCTGAGTATGGAGACCGAGCGTGCGAGCGCGACGCTCGAGCAGTGGAAGGCGACCGGTTGGAAGACCGAGGAGAGCAAATCAAAGCCCGGTGTGGTGAAGCGGCTCCCGTGGTCGCACATGGAAGACCGCCTGCGGTACGATCTCCTCCCCGAGGCGCAGAAATTAACGATGCCCGTACTGCTCGTCGTGGGATCGGAGGATGAGGGCACGCCGCTGGAGCACCAGCGAATCCTCCATGATGTGCTCCCCGGTCCGAAGGAGCTCCACGTGATCAACGGCGCACCGCACACGTTCCGTGATCTCGTCCATCTCGCGGAGTTACGGCGTATCTTCGTAGGTTGGATCACAAAGACAGTCAAACAGTAAAAAGACCCCTGGGGTCTTTTCTGTATGGACACCGATTGCATACGCAATTTCGTGATTACCGCGCACATCGACCATGGGAAGTCTACGCTCGCGGATCGGTTGCTCGAGGTGACTGGGACGGTATCCGCGCGCGACATCAAGGAACAGACGCTCGACCAGATGGACATCGAACGGGAGCGGGGGATCACGATCAAGTTGGCGCCGGTGCGGATGCACTGGCGTGTAACACCTGACCGCGAACATTTGACATTTGACCAATCTGGTCAGGTGTCAGGTGTCAATGGTCAGGTGTCCAGTGCAACGTATACGTTGCACCTGATTGACACTCCGGGGCACGTGGATTTCACGTATGAGGTGTCGCGGTCGCTCGCGGCGGTCGAGGGTGCGGTGCTCCTCGTGGATGCGACACAGGGCGTGCAGGCGCAGACGATCGCGAACCTCTACCTCGCCATCGAGCAGGGCCTCACGATCATCCCCGCGGTGAACAAGATTGATCTCCCGAATGCGAATGTCGAGCGGACACGTCAGGAACTCGTTGAACTCATTGGATGTACACCGGAGGAGGTACTTCTCGTATCTGGGAAGACGGGGGAGGGTGTCGGGGCGCTCCTCGATGCGATTGTGGAGCGGGTACCCGCGCCGCGGGCACGGGGCGGGGGGGATCCTTCGTCGGCTTCGCCTCCTCAGGACGACGGCACGCAGTTGCGCCGGCCACTGCGCGCCGTCGTCTTTGATTCCATCTACGACGACTACCGTGGCGTCATCGCGTACGTCCGCATCGTAGACGGGTCCGTGACGAAGGGTGATCGGCTCCGGCTCATGGCGGGCGCGAAGGACATCGACGCGCTCGAGGTTGGGACATTCATTCCCACGCTCAGCCCTCTCGCCGCGCTTGGGCAGGGGGAGATCGGGTATGTCGTCACAGGCCTCAAGGATATCCGTGCAGTACGTGTCGGGGATACGATCACCGGACGCGACCATCCTGCCTCCGAATCACTTTCCGGTTACGCGGAGGTGAAGCCGATGGTCTACGCCGGCATCTTCCCCAAACGCGCGGATGCCACCGAGGAGCTCCGTGAGGGGATCGAGAAGCTCCGCTTGAACGATGCATCGCTCACGTACGAACCCGAGCACTCGGCAGCGTTGGGGTTTGGGTTCCGGTGCGGGTTCCTCGGGCTCCTCCACCTTGAGGTTTTTCAGGAACGTTTGCGTCGTGAGCACGGGGTCGAGGTGATTGTCACCGTGCCGAGCGTGGCGTACCGCATCGTGATGAATCAGGAATCAAGAATAAAGAATCATGGGATTGACGAGACGGCGATCCCCATCATTCGATCACCGCAAGCGTTGCCCGATCCGTCTTCCATCGAGCGCATCGAGGAGCCGTGGGTGCGCATGGATGTCGTGACGCCAGAGCGGTACGTCGGCGGGCTCATGCAGCTGTGTCAAGAGAAGCGTGGCACCTACCAGACGACCGAGTACCTCGCCGGTGGCACCGAGGGTGCCCGCCGCGCGATCGTGCGGTACGAGCTGCCGCTCAGCGCGGTGCTCGTTGATTTCTACGACCGGTTGAAGAGCGCCTCGCAAGGGTACGCGTCCATGAACTACGAGATCATTGGGTACCGTCCGGCGGAGGTACGGCGGCTCGACATCCTCGTCGCCGGGGAGATGGTCGAGGCGCTCGCATCTATCGTGTACGAGGACGAGGCGACGGTCGTCGGACGGCGCATCGTCGAACGGCTCAAAACGACAATCCCCCGGCAGCAGTTCGAGGTGCGCATTCAGGCCGCACTCGGCGGGAAGATCGTCGCGAGCGAGCGCATCGCACCGCTCCGGAAGGACGTGACCGCGAAGCTCTACGGCGGGGACGTGACGCGGAAGATGAAGCTCCTCCAGAAGCAGAAGAAGGGGAAGAAGGCACTCCGGGTCACCGGACACATTGATCTCCCGCCTGAGGCGTACGTCTCAGTGCTGAGGCGATAGACGTGGTAGGATGATAACCTATGCGACACAAGACCATTCGGACCCTGTGGGCAATCGTGAGTGCCATCGTCATCTTCAGCATGGTTGCGTGGACGATTGGCATCGGTCTCCAGTTTTGATCATTGCTCCATGCGTCGCACCGTCGCCCTGCTCTCCGCCATCAGCATCGTCCTCCCACTGACTGCGTGGGCAGCGACGTTTGACGTGCAGATTCAGCGATCGGACGTCACGTTTCGTCCGGAACGCTTCTTTGTCGGTGATCTCGTGCGCGTCTACGCAACGGTGAAGAATGTCGGTGAGCGGGACGTGCAGGGAAACGTCTTTTTTTCGGAAAATGGGACAGCGATCGGGACGCCACCGCCCTTCTCTGTCCGTGCGCGAGGAGCAGAGGAAGAGGTATGGGTGGACTGGCAGCCGGTGACAACCGGAGATCGGCAGATCTTCATTCGTGTCGTCACCGCTCCGGAGACGCGGGATGAGGATCCGGCAAACAACGAGATGATCGTGCCGGTGTTCATTGACCGGGATTCCGATGGGGATGGCATCGGCGATCGCGACGAGCCGCCTCCGCCTCCGCCCACGGCACCAACGGCGACCACGGCTGCATCCGGTAGCAGTGCGGCATCATCGCCATCATCCTCGGCGACTCCGCCCGCACTGCGTCCGCAGGAATCTCGGAGCCCGAGCTTGAAACCACAAGCGCCCCACCCCCCCAAACCCCCCCTCCCGGAGGGAGGAGGGGAAACGAAAGCTTTCTCCCCCTCCGGCGTGGAGGGGGAGCGTGCAGGGGAGGTACAACCAGCACCGGTGAATGTCGCGCCATCCCCGGCTGCGCCGGCGAATCGCGCTCCGTACGACGCGCAACTCCGTGACCTCCTCGGTCGCCCGCCATCCGCATGGGCTCGATTCATCCCCATCCTCGCCGGCGCTGTCGCACTCCTCGCATGTATCATACTCATCGTGGCCTTCGTGCGTCGGCGTCGCTTCCCGTTCCATGATCGCACCCCTGACGGATCGTCCGCAGAAGACGTGGGTCGTCGCTCCCCGCGCGTCCGATGAGCTCCTCGCCAGGTTCCCGGAGCTCCCGCCGACCGTCGCGCAGCTCCTGCATGCGCGTGGTGTCTGGACGCGGGAGGCCATCGATGAGTTCCTCCATCCGGACTACGGGACGGATCTCCACGATCCGTTCCTCTTTCGGGATATGCGGCGTGCGGTGGACCGGATTGCCGCAGCCCGAGATCATGGTGAGCGCGTGCTCGTCCATGGCGACTACGATGCCGACGGCGTGTCCGGTGCGACGGTGCTCCTCGATACGCTCGAGGGGATCGGGTGCGCGGTGGATGCGTACATCCCGCACCGCGAGCGAGATGGGTACGGGTTCAACCCGCCCGCCGTTGCGTATGCGCAGGAGATCGGGGCTCGCCTCATCATCACGTGTGACTGTGGTGGCGCAAATGCGAAGACGGTGGCCGGTGCTGCGGAGGCGGGCATTGATGTCATCGTCACCGACCATCATCTCATTCCGGTTGACGCGACGACAGGGCAGCCGATCCTCCCGCCTGCATATGCGCTGCTCCATCCAAAAGTTGTCGGTGAGACCTATCCGTACCCTGAGTTGACGGGTGGTGGGGTCGCGTTCAAATTGTGCCAGGCGATCGTGCAGCACGACGCCGCGTCCGCATCCCCACGGCTCCCTGTGGGATTCGAGAAGTGGCTCCTCGACTGCACGGCGATTTCCACGGTGGCGGACTACGGTCCACTGGTCGGCGAGAATCGGACGCTCGTGACCTACGGGCTCGTCGTGCTCGGGAAGACACGTCGCGCAGGGCTACGCACGCTCTACGAGGTTGCTCGCATTCGACCGGATCGGATCACGCCCGCAACGATTGGATTCCAGATCGCGCCGCGCATCAATGCCGCCGGGCGACTTGATCATGCGAACGAAGCGCTCGCGCTCCTCCGATGCCGAGACCCGCAGGAGGCGCGTGCACTCGCAGAGAAGCTCAACGCGACGAATGCGGAGCGGCAGCGCCTCGTCGAGGTCGCGTGCGACGACGCGTTACGGCAAGCCGAAGAAAAAAAGACTTCAGGTGTCTTTTTGGTCGTCGTTGGTGACGATTGGATCCCCGGTATCGTCGGGCTCGTTGCAACGCGGCTCCGCGATCGGTTCCATCGCCCGGCGATCGCACTCACCCGCCGCAACGGACAGCTCCTCGGCTCTGGCCGGAGCATCCCGGACCTCAACATCGTGGAAGCGCTCCGCGCGCATGCCGATCTCCTTGCGGCGTTCGGTGGGCACCCGCAGGCATGCGGGCTCACCGTGAAGGGCGAGGAGGAACTCCGCGTGCTCACGGAGCGCCTCGAAGCGTACACACGGGAGCGGCTCACGCCAGATCAGCTCACGCCGACGCTCACGATTGACATCGAGCTCGATCTCAGCGAGGTGACACGGGACCTCGTCGAGTGGCTCGGAAAGCTCGGGCCATTCGGGATTGGGAACCTCACGCCGCGGTTCCTCACGCGCGGGCTCACGGTCACGGACGTGCGGATCATGGGGAACAACGGACGACACTGCCGTATCGATGTGAAGTCTCAAGTCTCAAGTCTCAGCCCGCCCCGACCGGAGCGTCGGGGGTCTCAAGTCTCTCGATTCGTTTGTTTCCGCTACGCCGACATCTGTCCCACCATCCGCATCGGCGACAACGTGGACGTCGTGTATGAGGTGGATGTGAACGAGTGGAACGGAAATCGGGAGATTCAGATGAAGGTGGTGGATATGCGATCTATGGAGCGCGTATGAAACTCATCGTATTCACCGATGGTGGCGCGAGGGGGAATCCGGGGCCCGCGGGGATTGGGGTGGCCATTCAGGATGCTGATGGGAAGACGATCGAGGAGTTTGGGGACTACATTGGCGAAACGACGAACAACCAGGCGGAGTACCGCGCGATGATTGCGGCGCTCGAGCGGGCGAAGGCGCTTGGGGCGACGGAGGTGGAGGCGTTCGCGGATTCCGAACTCCTCGTGAAGCAGCTCCATCGGCAGTACAAGGTGAAGAACCCCGGCCTCGCGCCGCTCTTCGTGAAGGTGTGGAACCTCGCGCAGTCGTTCGATGCCTGCACGTTCCAGCACGTTCGCCGTGAACGGAACAAAGATGCGGATCGGATGGTGAACGCGGCGATTGATCGGCAGGGGAGCGTACGGAGTGGTACGATGTAGTGGATGAATTGCATCCCACCCCCTCTCCCGCCTTCGCCAAGGCTTCGGCGGGCAAGCGCTCCCTCTCCGATGGCCATCGGAGAGGGGAGAAAGGATAGCAGCATGATCATGATCGCGAGCGTGATCGCGCTCGCATGGTTTGCGTTCCCCGCGACCGCGCGCGCGGGCGACGCGGACAACATCATCGGGTGGGCGTGGGGCGCGGAGGTCGGGTGGATTTCGATGAACGCGACGAACTGTGAGGCGCTGAACCGTGCGGGTGAGCCCGACCCCTGCGCGCTCGGCGGGACCGACTATGGCGTCACGATCGCACGGAACGGCGCAATGTCCGGTTTCGCATGGTCGCGCACGGCCGGGTGGATCTGTGTCGGATCGTCATGCGGGACGCTCGGGGCGGAATGGGGGAGCGCGACGCCGTCGAGCGGCGGCTGGCGTGCCCGCGTGAACGCGATCACCGGCGAGGTGACCGGATGGGCGAAGGCGGTTGCGTTGAAGGATGGTGGGTGGATCTCGCTCTCATGCGAGAACACGTTGAGCTGCGGCAGCGCTGCGTACCGGACGACCGTGAACGTTGCGACCGGCGTCTTCTCTGGTCATGCATGGAGTTCGTCGAGCGACGGGCACGGGCTCGGGTGGATCTCTTGGGCACCGGCATTCGGCGGCGTGACGACGATATGGCGGCCAGAGCCATTGTGTTCGGTGTCTGGAGAGCCATGCCGGTCTGACATCGAGTGTGGGCTCCCGGGCGAGTTCTGCTGCCTCGGCGGCGCCGCGTGCGGCCGCTGCGACGGCGCGGGCGCCGCGTGCGGGAGCAACGCGGACTGCGGTGCCGGTGTGCTCTGCTGCCGCGAGGGCCAGCAGTGCGGGCAGTGCACTCAGGACGGGGCGGCGTGCGGCGCTGATGCGGATTGTCCGAACCAGGCGCGCGATGCCTGCTGTCCGCCCGGCGCGTTGTGCACCCGCGTCGGCGGAGATGCGAGCGGGAGCGTGTGCGACAACAACGGGACCTGCGGACCCGGAGAGAACGCAGGGAACTGTCCGCTCGACTGCGGGGGTGCGGGAGATCAGGGGAGTACGTGCGATGGTGACGGAGACTGCGAAGCCGGCGAGGCGGTGACGAATTGCGCGTCCGACTGCGGCGCGAGCGGTGGTGGCGGCACGTGCAACAACAATGGCGTGTGCGAGGCGGGGGAGTCGCTCGTGGATTGCGTGGTCGATTGCGGCGGCGTCACACAGACGCCGATCATCGGCGCGTGCCGGAGCGATGCGCTCCCACCGACGCTCTGTGTGGACGACGCGCAGTGCGGTGGCGTGCGTGACGCGTGCCGCGTGGCCGACGTTGGTATCTGCTCGTCGAGCGTCACCGTGTGCGGCGGCCCGGCGGACTGCTCGGGTGCGGGGAATGCATGCGAGGCGGACATCGGGATCCGCACGGACGTTGGCATTCGGACGGACGAGGATCCAGACGGTCGCTCGGTCCCGTGCACGAACGATGATCCGAACTGCCGGAAGGTGATCGGAAAATGCACCGGCGCCGAGCGGCTCTGCGCGGTCGATGGGAACTGCCCACGGGGCAGCGCGTGCGGGAAGCTCTTCCTCCCATGGATCCAGACGCGGCTCGGGTCCATCTACAGCGGCGGGAGCGTCGGGAGCAGCCGCACCGCGCCGCCGCCGTCCGGGCAGGCCAATGCGACGTACTGCATTCTCGCGGGTGGGCCGATCGTGAACTTCCTCAGCGCGCCGGATCCGGCCGGCTGCCGCGAGATCCGGCGGACGCCGTACCCGCGCGCGGGTGCTCGTTTCTCGCTCCCGAAGTTCCCGAGCTACGTGGGCTCCATCGCGCGCATTGATGTGGATGGTATTGTCCGTGGTCGGTACGGCCGAGTCGAGACGACCTTCCCAACGACCGACGAACTCGCGGGCGGGTACATCCTCAGCGGTCGGACCCTCCACTGGATCGGCGGTACGAATCCGCGCCTCGGGGCAATCGGCCGGAAGCTCGTGTTCCAGAATGCGACCGGAAGCAATGCGCGGGGGATCCCGGTGAGCGGTGCCGGGCTCTTCATCGTCCGAGGACAGGACCTCTTCATTGACAGCAGCATGGAGTACGGCGGGGGAGCCGTGGAGAACGTACGGAACCTCGCATCGCCGGGCTTCCTCGTGCTCAAGGGATCGGATGAGAGCGGCGGGAACATCATCATTGATCCGAGCGTGACGTCGCTCGTGGGCGCATTCTACGCAGAGGGCGAGATCCGGACCGGTTCCACCGGGAGTGCCGCACGCGACACGTCGCTCGTCGTGAACGGGGTCATGGTCGCACGGAAGTTCGTCTTCGAGCGCCTGTACGCCGGGGCAGCGGCCGCAGAGCAGATCATCGCAGATGGGCGCGTCGTCGCAAATCCACCCCCAGGGTTTGGGGACCTCGCCCGGTCGCTCCCGACGATCACGCAGTCAGCGCCGTAACGTGGTACCATGGAGGAAGGCGGTGGACAACTTTGTACACATTTCATGGGTTTGTTCTCAAAGAAAATTGAGTCGTACCTCGGAGTGGATATCGGCGCCGGGAGCGTGAAGGTGGTGGAGTGTCGGAACGATCGGAAGCGGGCGCGGCTCTCGACGTACGGTTTCGCGGAGATGGAGACGGGCTCCACGAACCCCACGTCGAACCTCGGGAGTGATCTCGACGGGATCGCCGCAACGCTCAAGGAGGTGTGCGGTCGCGCGAAGGTTGAATCGAAGCGCGCGGTGACAAGCCTCCCGATCGCCGCGGTATTCAGCTCGATCATCTCGCTGCCCATCATGCCGAAGAAGGAGCTCCCCGCGGCAGTCCAGTGGGAGGCGAAGAAGCTCGTCCCGCTCCCCATCGAGGAGATGATCCTCGATTGGAAGCTCCTGACCTCCGATGAAGATCTGAAGAAAGACGCATCCGCCAAAGGCGGATCCGCCTCTGGCGGAAAGGCCATCCGCGTCCTCCTCACCGGCGCGCCGAAGGGGCTCGTCCAGCAGTACCTCACCGTGTTCAAGCGAGCCGGGCTTGAGCTCGCGAGCCTCGAGACGGAGGCGTTCGCGCTCATACGGTCGCTCGTCGGTGGCGATCCTTCAGTCATCCTCATCCTCGACATCGGGTTCGCGCGGACGTCCATGGTCATCGTGGATGCAGCAACCCCAATGCTGAGCCGGAGCGTCGATGTCGGTGGAAAGGATTTCTCCCGCGCGCTCGCCGAGACGATGGGAACCGACGCGTCCACGGCGGAACAGTTCAAACTCGACCTCGCGGTGATGCCGAACGCCGGTGCGGGTGGCGGGCTGCCCGCGATCCTCCCGCGAACGCTCGCGCCCGTCATCCAAGAGGTGCGGTACGGCGTGAACCTCTACCTCTCGCAGGAGGAGCACCGTGGTCGCGTGGTCGAGAAGGTGATCCTCGCCGGTGGCTCCGCGCTCCTCCCGGGCCTCACGGACATCCTCGCGCGTGAGCTCTCCCTGCGCGTCTTCGTCGGCGATCCGTGGGCGCGCGTCATGTACCCGCCAGACCTCCGACCGGCACTCGACACGATCGGCCCCCGGTTCGCGGTCGCGGTCGGGTTGGCGATGCGGGAGATCACATGAGTGAAGAGTTCGAAGTGAAAAGTGAAGAGTCAACACTCAACTCATCACTCATCACTCATCACTCATCACTTCCCTATGCCTCGTGCCCCCTCGCTCATCCCGGGTGACACCGGAGCAACGGCGGTCGCCGCTTGGGTTGTGCCGACGCTCGCGATCGTTGGGGCGGTGTGCACCGCAGTCCTCCTCGGCGGAACGTGGGCGTTCCTCGATTCGCGCATCGCGACGGAGCAGGCAGCGGTCGGCGCGCTCGAAGCACGACGAGCTGAGCTCATGGCGCAGGCGAACGTCGCAGAGGAAGACCTCCGTGCGTACCGCGCCACGGTGCGGCGTGCGACCGCACTCCGCGATCTCATCGCACAGCACCGCGCGTGGGCACCGTTCTTCCAGCTCATCGAGTCGCGAACGCTCCCATCCGTTCGGTACGAGAGCATCACCGCAGACGTGAGCGGGAACGTGACGCTCCCGGCGACTGCCCCGAGCGTTCGGGCCGCGGCAGAGCAGCTCGTCGCATGGCAGCAGGCGAGCGGCGTCAAGGGTATCGAGCTATCCGGACTCGCGAGCACCACCGATGAGCTCGGCGTCGTCCGGAGCACGCGGTTCGACCTCCGGTTCCAGGCTGACCCGTCGGTGTTCTCCGTTGTGCCGATACGCGAGTGATTGTAGGGATCTCCCATGCCCTCCACCAGCGCACCGATCGAACCGTCGGGACGCGAGCGCGCGACGTTCATCGCGGTCCTCTTGCCACTGACGCCGCTCCTCCTGCTCGCGATCATTGTGGTCGGGTACTTCCTGATCCTCCGACCGCAATTCATGGCGCTCCGAGATCTCCGTGCCCGCCGCGGCATCGCGTCGGAGATCGTCGGGCTCGAACAGCAGATTGCGCAGCTCGGTCGAACCCGCGCGACGTTTGAACAACAACTCACCGCGAAACGCGGACCGATCGATGCAGCGATCCCGGGCGGCGAGGATGTCCCCGGGCTCTTCACGACACTCGATGCCGCGGCGCAGCGCGCGGGGGTCGTCATCACGACGATGGAGGTCACGCGCGAACCGGCACCGACCTCGCTGAAGGTACTCGGATCGAACCCGGTGATCCTCATCAGCGCATCGCTCCGGAGTGTGGACTACGCGAGGCTCAAGTCGTTCCTCGCCACGGTCGCATCGAGTAGCCGACTCATGGACGTTCTCTCCATGCAGTTCGCACCGCAGTCGCTCACCGCGACGGTCCGCATCCGCGCGTACACGATGGAGTAGCTATGCCCACCACCCGCTCCATCCGCAACCGGATGCTCGCCATGACGATCGTCGTGCTCGCGATCGGCGGCGCAGTGATCGCATGGGAGTGGTACCGCGGCGGGGGGTCATCCACGGGCGCGCAGTCCTCGGCAGCGGTTCCCCCTGATCCCACTGCGCTCCAACAGGTGTTCGATGATCCGCAGCTCCGATCGCTCGTGCCCCTCGCACCGCCGGTACAACCGAAGGAGCTCGGAAATCTAAACCCCTTCAGCGTTCTGGAAGAACAGCGGTAACATTTGACAATTGACATTTGACCAACCGATCAATGGTCAATGGTCAGGTGTTCATGTTAGCATCCCAGCTCATCGACCAACTGAAGCGTGATGGGAAGCTCTCCGACTCGCAAACGTCGGAGCTGATGGTCGCGGCGGAGCAGGGGCAGGACGTCGAGCGCCTCCTCCTCGAACGGAAGCTCGCCACCGAGGACGAGCTCCTTCAGCTCCGCGGGAAGCTCCTCGGTCTCCCGGTCGTGTCCCTCATCGGTCGAGCAATCCCTCCGGATGTGCTCACGACGATCCCGAAGCACCTCGCCGAGCGGTACCAGGCGATCGCGTTCGAGCGGGATGGTACGCGCGTGACGATTGGCCTCGTGAACCCGACGGACCAGCGCGTCGTCGAGGCGCTCGAGTTCTTCGCGCGCGACCAACAGCTCTCCATTCGGTACGCGATCATCACGCTCGCGAGTTTCCGGGCCGCGCTGCGGCTCTACGAGGAAGGGAAGCGGGAGACCGCCGAGGCGATCACCGCTGCGACGGAGAAGTTCGCAGCCGAAGGCGAGGGCGTTGAGGGTGCGGAAGAAGCCGAGATCGAGGAGGCAGTCGAGAAGGCACCGGTAACGAAGATTGTCTCGACGGTCATCCGGCACGCGGTGGAGGGCGGCGCGTCCGACATCCACATCGAGCCGTTCGGGAAGGAATCGCGCGTCCGGTACCGCATCGACGGCGTCCTGCGGACCTCGCTCGTGCTCCCGATCAGCCTGCACCCGGCGATCGTCGCGCGCATCAAGGTGCTTGCCTCGCTCAAGCTCGACGAGACGCGCATCCCGCAGGACGGCCGCATCCACCTCAAGGAGGGTGGCCGCGAGATCGACCTCCGCGTCTCCACGCTCCCGCTCCTCGACAACGAGAAGATCGTCATGCGTATCCTTGAGACGACCGCGCGGGTGATCACATTGAAGGACCTCGGCTTCCGGGATTGGCAGATCGCGACCATTGACCGATCGGTGCATCGACCGCACGGGATGGTGCTCCTCACCGGCCCGACGGGGTCTGGGAAATCAACGACGCTCTACGCGGTCCTGAACCTCCTGAACGCAGAGGGGGTGAACATCACGACGCTTGAGGATCCGATCGAGTATTATGCGCGCGGCGTGAACCAGGCGCAGATCCGCCCAGAGGTCGGTTTCACGTTCGCCGCGGGACTCCGCGCGATCCTCCGGCAGGACCCGAACGTCGTCATGGTCGGCGAGATCCGAGACACGGAGACGGCGGAGCTCGCGATCCATGCAGGGCTCACCGGCCACCTCCTCTTCTCGACGCTCCACACCCGCGACGTGCTCGGCGTCGTCCCCCGGCTCATCGACATGAAGGTGGAGCCATTCCTCCTCGCCTCAACGCTCATCATGGCCGAGGCGCAGCGGCTCGTGCGGAAGATCTGCCCGGACTGTCGTGAGGAGACGGCTGTGGACACCGCGATCGCGAAGGATATCGAACGTGCGATTGCGGATTTTCCACCGAACGCGATCCCGAGCGCGCTCACCTCGGGCGGCACGAAACTTTTTAAGGGCCGTGGGTGTCCGAAGTGCGGCGGCTCCGGCTACCGAGGTCGGACGGTCATCATCGAGCTCCTCGAGTTCGACGAGCCACTCCAGCAGCTCGTCGTGAAAGGGTTCCCAGCCGATGAGGCAGCAGCGCTCGCGAAACAGAAGGGCATGATCACGCTCCACCAGGACGCGCTCCTCAAAGCGCTCGAGGGCGTCACGACGTACGAGGAAGTGCTGCGGATTACTCATGAGTGAAGAAGTGAAGAGGGAAGAGTGCAGAGTGAAGAGGGAACGATCAACTCATCACTCATCACTCATCACTCATCACTTTCCACATGCGCTTTCGATACCGTGCGAGAACCAAGGCGGGAAAATCCGTGAAGGGAGTCCTCGATGCGACGAATCGCGCCGATGCGGAGGAGGCGATCACGCGGCGCGGCTACCTCGCGGCGGAGCTCCGCGAAGAAGCGGCATTCCTCGCGAAGTTCCAGGATTTCCTCATTGAGATCCAGCGTCCGCGGACGCGGGACATCGTTGTATTCCTCCGGCAGTTCTCGGTCATGGTCGCGGCGAAGATGCCGATCGTACAGGCGCTTCGTTCCCTCGTGTACCAGACAGTGCATCCGAGCCTCCGCGTCGTCATCCTCGACATCGTGAAGGACGTCGAGTCCGGCCGGAAGCTCTCCGAGGCGTTGAGCACGCACCCGCGCGTGTTCAGCGCCTTCGCGGTGCACATCGTCCGTGCCGGCGAGACCTCCGGACGACTCGAGGACGTCCTGAGTTACCTCGCGGATCAAGCCGAGCGCGACGAGGAGCTGCGTTCGAAGGTGCGCGGGGCGATGGTGTACCCTGCATTCATCCTCGGGGGGCTCGGGATCGTCTCGTTCATCATGATGACGTTCGTCGTGCCGCGGCTCACCGGCGTGCTCCAGGAGACGGGTGCGGAGCTCCCGGTCATGACGAAGGCGCTCATCGCGGTGAGCGGATTCCTCTCCGCGTGGTGGTGGGTGATGCTCATCGTCCTCGTAGGTGCCATCGTCGGATTCCGTTTGAGTCTGCGGACGCCAGCGATTGCCGCGGGATGGGACGAGGTGAAGCTCCGGATGCCGATCTTCGGGCCGATCGCGAGGGAGGTCGCGGTCGTGCGATTCGCGCAGTCGTTCGACATGCTGCTCCGCGGCGGCGTCGACATCGTCCCCGGGCTCGAGGTCGTCGGCGACGTCCTCGGGAACGCGGCGTACCGTCGGCTCATCGACGAGACGATCCGTGAGGTGAAGGATGGGAACTCCATTACGACGGTATTCAAGGACTCCACGCTCATGCCGTCTATGGTCACGCAGTTGCTCGCGGTTGGGGAGGAGACCGGGCAGCTCACCGAGGTGCTCGAGAAGCTGAGCAAGCACCACGAGCGGCTCGTCGAGCAGAAAGTCCGGAACCTCGTCACGACCATCGAGCCGCTCGTCATGATCATCCTCGGCGTCGCCGTCGGCGTCATGGTCGCCGCGATCATCATGCCGATGTACAACCTGACGAGCCAATTTTAGGAATAGAGGGATAAGGGGATAGAGGGATACCTCTTACCCCTCTACTCCTCTACTCCTCTACTCCTTTCATGCTATACTACCCTTGTGGATAATCTTTAGGATTCGCCCTATGCGCACCCAAGCGAAACGTGGTTTCACGCTCATTGAGCTCCTCGTGGTCATAGCGATCATTGGGCTGCTCTCGACGCTCGCGGTCGTCGCGATGTCGAACGCCCGGCTCAAGGCGCGCGACGCGAAGCGCGTTTCGGACATCAAACAGATCCAGAGCGCGCTCGACCTCTTCGCGACAGATAAGAACGGGTACGTCAAGAAGGGAACAGCGGCGGCTCCACAGACCCTGGGAGCTGCAGGGGCCCTGTGTCTGAGCGATGTAGAAGGGCTCGCAGATGCTTGCACTGGTAATGTGTATATGGCAAAGGTGCCATCGAACCCAACCCCGGGTGGACGCGCAGCAGGGTACGGGTACTACGGTGATGGAGATTGTACCGGAGCGGTATGTACGAACTACACGATCCTCTTTGACCTCGAGGCGGATACGGGAGAGCTGAAGGATACTGCTTCTGACGCCGATAAGATCCCGAACTGCAAGGCGACCGCTGGTGGGATCACGTGCACCTGATCGCGAAGAGCTGACGACGCCCTCCGGAGCACCGGAGGGCGTTCGGTTTTGGTACACTGGAGTTGCATGACCGTGTTCCTCGCCACCATCCTCGGCCTCAGCCTTGGGAGCTTCGCGAACGTGCTCATTGATCGAGTGCCGGAGGGGAAGTCTATCCGCGGGCGTTCGCGCTGTGATCGCTGCCGGCGAGCCCTACGGTGGTGGGAGCTCGTGCCGGTCGTGAGCGCACTCCTCCTGCGCCATCGGTGTCCAACATGCAACGCTGCCATTGCGTTTCGCAATACATTCGTCGAGCTTGGTGCAGCAGCGATCCTCCTCCTCGTACTACTGCGTCACGACAGTGCGGTCACGCTGCAGGGCGCCATCGAAGCCTTCGGGCTCCTCAGCCTCGGCGTCCTTGCCATCATCGACCTCCGCCGCGGCATCGTCCCCGACCAGATCTCACTCTCAGCGATCAGCGTCGTGTTTGTGATCAAGGCGTTATTCCTTATTCCTTATTCTTTATTCATCTCCGAGCTCCTCATTCCGATTGTCATCGGAGCGGGTTGGTTCGCCGTCCAGCGTTGGATGTCAAAGGGTCGCTGGGTTGGCGATGGCGACATCCGCGTCGGCGCGCTCATGGGCGCGCTCTTCTCGCCCGCGTTGCTCCTCCTCGCGCTCGCGTCGTCGTACATCATCGGCGGCGTGATCGCCGCCATCCTCCTCCTCACCCGCCGCGCCGAGCGTGGCAGCCGCATCCCACTCGTCCCCTTCCTCTTCCTCGGGAGCTTTGTGAGCGTGTCGTTCGGTGACGTCATTCTCCGATGGTATGGCTTCGATTCCCCCCTCTTAGGGTAAGAGGGGGCGAGGGGGAGTTACGAGGGCGAGCGGGAGTTACGCATCGTTCATAACCCCTCCCAACCTCCCCTTACCTTAAGGGGAGGGGACTACCCCTCTTAGGGTAAGAGGGGGCGAGGGGGAGTTACGCGAGGGGCTATGAGTACTCCGCACGTGTACAACAAATCTTCCACGAAGGCGCGGCGACGCGAGCTCCGAAAGTGCTCGACCGAGGCAGAGAGGAAACTATGGACTATCCTACGCAGTAGGCACATAAATGGTTTGAAGTTCATTCGTCAGTACAGCGTGGGCCCGTACTTCCTCGATTTCTTCTGTCCGCAACGTCGATTGGCGATCGAAGTCGATGGTGGGCAGCATGCCGAAGACGATCAACGGACCCACGACGAAGGGCGTACTGCCCACCTCAAGGTTCACGACATTCGTGTGCTACGTTTTTGGAACAACGAGGTACTCGCGAATCCAGAAGGGGTGGCGGCGAAAATATCGGAGGTTCTCGGTAACCCCCCCCAACCCCACGTTCCCCCTCTTAAGGTAAGAGGGGGCGAGGGGGAGTTACGAGGCGAGGGGGAGTTACCGTCGGATCGTAACCCCTCCCAACCTCCCCTTACCCTAAGGGGAGGAGCACGCCGCGGATTTACATTATTCGAGCTCATCATCGTCATCGCCATCTTCCTCCTCATTAGCGGCATGCTCCTCGTGAATTTTCGTCGGAGTCGTCAGGGCGACATCGTTCGCATCGCCGCGCTCCGTCTCATGACCGATGTCCAGCGCATGCAGACCATCGCACTCGCTGGTGGAGCTGAGGACCGGCTCGCCGTGGCGTATGGCGTGCACGTCAACACCGCTGAGCCCGGTCGGTACGTCCTCTTTGGTGATCGTATCCGGTGCGTCGAGGGCGCACAGGGCGCAGAGGTCTGTACCGCGAACGGGCAATACGATGCCGGTGTCAATCCCGCCGAGGAGCTCGGCGATGGCGTCGTGACATTGCCGGTGAACGTACGCATTGCGGACGTTCGTCGCGTCACTCCCGACGCTGCCGTACCAGCAGTTGACGTCCTCTTCCAACCGCCACGCGGGACGGTGACGATTGCTCCGGACGCGACGGAGGTCCGGGTCGTCCTCCGCCACGCCGACTACGATGATACGCGGACCGTGACGATGAATCGGATTTCGGGGAGAGTGGATGTGGAGTGACGACCACAGATCATTGATCACCGATCACGCAGATGCCCGTATGGTACAACGACGCAAGAACATGTTCAGTTCACCACGTTGTATCTGTGCCGATCCGTGCGGTGAGATCAGTGGTCGTCAGATCCGCGGTCGCCCCGTCGGCCTCTCGCTCCTCGAGACCACCATCGCCATCGGCGTCATCGTCACCGGGCTCTTCGCGGCGTTCACGTTGGTCATCGCAAACCGTCGCATGAGCGATGAGACGGGCTTGCGATTCGGTGCCGTTGCCGCCGCGCGCGAGGGCGTCGAGATCGTGCGATCCATCCGCGATTCGAACTGGCTCCAGGAGGGGACGCGGGCGTGGGATGACGACATCGCGGGGAGTGCGGGATCGTATACCGGTGTCGCGGTGTTCAGCCCAGCGACGGCAATGTGGCAGCTCGAATACGGGGCAGAAGCATTCACGAATGCGAAGGCGCGAGTGGTCCGCAGAGCGACGGTGACGGGCGAGACGTACTGGACGCAAGGTGAATCTGCTGATGCGGTCGTTGACCCCACGCCGTACCATCGTCTCATCGACGTGTACCCGATCTGCGATAACGGTGAGGACATCGAGATCGGCCCCCCGTGCGACGCGGTCGCGAACCCGAAGGTCGGCATCCGCGTCCGCTCGCGCGTCCAGTGGACGAGCCGTGGGAACACGCACGATGTCGTCGCCGAGGAGCGAATGTTCAATTGGAGATGATGACCACAGATCATTGGATACAGATCACACAGATACCCGAATATGAGGCAGCGATACAAAAACATGCTCGGCTCACCACGATGTATCTGTGCTGATCTGTGCCGTGAGATCAGTGGTCGTCATGCCGGCTTCACCCTCATGGAACTGCTCGTCGCGCTCGGCATCTTCGCCATCAGCGTCGGGCTCATCGCCGACCTCTTCCTCACCGCGTCGCGGCAGCAAGCGCGGACCGTGGTCCTCAGCCGCGTGCAGGGCGATGCGCGTCTCATTATGGAGACGATCGCGCGCGAGTTTCGCGAGGGGACGCTCGATTTCCGCTCCGGGATCCCCACGGACGTGCTCGCACTGCAGACCGGCGACGGTGAGCTCCTCCAGCTCCGCCGCGTGGCACGGGGAGACACCGATCGGCCATGTCCATCGGGCGTCGCCGCGTGCCTGTACATCGGCCGAGGAGCGAGCGCAGACCCGCTCGCTTGGGCACCGCTCACGAGCGCAGAGGTGGACGTCGACGCCTTCCAGTTCTGGCGGACGCCAACTGCGGACCCCAACGCGTGGAATGTGGACAACAATCGGTACCTATCGAACGAGCAGCCACGGGTGACGGTGCGCCTCCAGCTCTCCGCGGCCGGTCGTCCGGGCGAACGATCAACCATCGAGGCACAGACGACGGTGGTGAGTCGGGCGTATCGAAGGTAAGAGGGAAGAGGGATGAGTGAAGAGGGAAACGTATGCGATGTGAACGTATGTGTCGACATGCATTGGGGAAAACTCTTCCCTCTTACCTCATACCTCTTACCTCGCAGCGGCGCGGCTCGACGCTCCTCTTAGCACTGATCATCCTCGGCGGTCTCGTTGCGACGAGCTTCACCGTCGGGACGATTGTGGTCACACGACTCCGTGGAGTGAAGGCGATCGATGATTCGGTGCTCGCCTCGTATGCCGCCGAGTCTGCCGTCGAGGATCTCCTCTACGCGATTCGGAAGCGTGAGCAGCGCACCGGCCTCGATGCATCGGGGACGCTCCCGAATGGAGCAGCGTGGGAGCGGACGGTCGAGGCGACGACGCAGGAGCTCTTCCTCGACCTCACCGCAGACGATGCGCAGCAGCTCGACCTCTTCGATCCATCGGGCGATCTCACGCCGGTGAGCGTGCGCACCCTGCTCCTCACCGCAGCATCGCCGAGTCCCGATGCATGGCTCGAGGTGAGTTGGGTCCCATGGCTCGACGGTGGTACATGGTCGCCGGCCATCGGACGCGTCCTCTTCTCGCCGGCAGAACTCCAGAGTCAGAAGACCGTTGACCTCACCTCGCCACAATTCGGCGGCACGCCGGTCGCGTACCGCGTACGCTTTCGGAGCATCGGCGGGAACGTCGGCCGTGTCCGCATGACCGCCGCGAGCGATGCCGATGGTCGGACCGCCGTTGCGTTCCCATCCCGCATCCGTGCGACGGTGGTCGGCGCGATGGGCAACGCGCGGTACGCAACACGCGTTGAACTGCCCTCGTCCTTCCCGCTCGCACCGGTGTTCGACTTCGTCCTGTTCTCCGAGTGCGATATCGTGAAGGGGGGGACCATCAATTGCCCCTGAGGCTGCGTAAGAACATTCGAATGATCCGAATGCCGGATCCGAATGCCACGAATACCGACGTCACCTCGATGATTCGGAACATTCGGATCCGGATTCGTAGATTCGAATGTTCCCCAGCATGACGAAATCCGAAGCGAAACAACGGATCGCGAAGTTGCGCGCTGAGATCGACCGTCTGCGGTACCAGTACCATGTCCTCGATGAGTCGGAGATTTCCGATGCGGCACACGACTCATTAAAGCACGAGCTTGAGGTGCTCGAACGCGAATTCCCGGACCTCATCACGCCAGATTCACCGACGCAGCGCGTCGGTGGTGAGGCACGTCCGGAATTCACGAAGGTGACCCATCGCGTGCCGATGATTTCACTCACAGACGTCTTCAGTGATGGCGAATTCACGGCGTGGGAGGAGCGCAATCAGAACTACGCCAGGCAGCAGGGCATTCGGTTCCCGGAGCAGGTCGAATACTATGTCGAGGTGAAGATGGACGGTCTCGCGCTCTCGCTCGAGTACGAGGACGGCACGCTCGTCCGCGCCTCGACGCGTGGGGATGGTCGGGTAGGGGAGGACGTGACGGCGAACGTGCGGACGATCAGCGCGATCCCGTTGCGACTTGCAACGGTGGAGGAGATCGCCCGCCACCGTGCGAAGCTCCGGCGTGAGTTGGAGCTCCTTGGAGATTGGGAATCGCTCGTCCGACGCGCGCACCGTGGTGGCCTGGAAATCCGAGGCGAGGTGTTCATCACGAGGCGTGACTTCGCTGCCGTGAATCGTGCGGCGGAGCGTGCGGGTGACAAGACGTACGCAAATCCAAGGAATCTCGCCGCAGGATCCATCCGACAGCTCGATCCGAAGATGACTGCGTCTCGTCGGCTCTCCTTCTTCGCGTACGATCTTTTTTTTCTCCCCCGCTCAATGGGAGGGGGTGGGTCCCCCCTCTTGAAGCAAGAGGGGGCGAGGGGGAGTTACGCCCCCGTAGGGGCCGCGCTCCGTACCCACGAATGCGCCCATGCGCTCGCGAAGATACTCGGCGTTCCGATCAATCTCTTGAATGAGCGCACGGAGACGTCGGCGGGTATCCTGCGATACCATACACAGATTGGCGAACGACGGCCGAAGCTCGACTACGAAACCGATGGCATCGTCGTCCTCGTGAATGACCCGAAATTATTTGAGCGCCTTGGGGTGGTCGGCAAAGCGCCACGCGGCGCGGTTGCGTTCAAGTGGCCAGGCATTGAGGCGACAACCGTGGTGGAGGACATCCGTGTGCAGGTTGGTCGCACCGGTGTGCTCACCCCCGTCGCACATCTCCAGGCAGTGAACGTCAGCGGAGTCACGGTCACGCACGCGACGCTTCATAATGAGGAGCAGATTCAGCGGCTCGGAGTGAAGATTGGCGACACCGTGGTCGTCCGCCGCGCCGGCGATGTCATCCCGGAAGTTGTCCGCGTGCTCGAACGGCTACGTCCGAAGGGCGCGAGAGCATTTCACATGCCGAAGAAATGTCCGGTATGTGGAAGCAAGGCGGAGCGTCGGCAGATTGGCCTTTCTCAGTTTCGCACGAAACTGAGAAAGGAACGGGAGAGCGCTGCCACATTTTGTGCGAATCCCGAATGTTACGCCCAGCGGCGCAAGCGCATCCTCCACTTCACGCGCCGGGGTGCCTTCGATATCGAGGGAATTGGTGAGAAGACGATTGATCGGTTTCTCGAGGAGGGCCTGCTGTCGGATCCCGCATCCATCTTCGAGCTCGACGCGGAAGACATCGCGCAGCTCGATCGGTTTGGGGAGAAGTCCGGGCAGAATCTCGTCGAGCGTGCACGTGCGCGGAAGACCATCAGTCTCCCCCGGTTCCTTATCGCACTCGGCATCCCGCAGGTCGGAGAGGAAACGGCTCGGATGATTGCGATGGAGCGAGGACACCGGATGTTGAGGAGGCGCGAAGCGCCGGGAAAACATCCGGTGTCCGGCTCGAAGGAACAACGTATCGCGCCGAAAGACGTCCTCGAATGGGTGAACGCACAAACTCCGGAATCCCTTCAGGAGATGCCGGACATCGGCCCCACAGTAGCCGAGGCGATCCTCGCGTGGTTTCGAGACAAGGACAACCGCCACGTCGTCGAGCGCCTCCACGACGTCGGCATCCGCATCACCATCTCACGCCTCACGCCTCACGCCTCACGCCTATCGGGCCAGACCTGCGTCTTCACTGGAGAACTCGAGTCCCTGACTCGCGACGAGGCAAAGGAGCTCGTGCGTTCCCACGGTGGTGACGTGTCGGAGTCCGTCTCCAAGAAGACGAGCTACGTGGTGGTCGGCACCGAGCCCGGTTCCAAGCTCAAGAGAGCGGAGCAGCTCGGGGTGCAAACGATTGACGAAGAGGAGTTCCTCAAGATGGTGCACCGCTAGCATGGAGGAGTACGCTCTCGCAGGCAGGTTGCGCGGGAGAGGTTGACACGGTATCGTTGACGATGTAGTATGCAATGTTCCCATTCGTATCACTGCTATGCCAGAACTCCATTTTTGGAAACGACCCGCCGAGGGAGCGTCCGCAGCGGGGACGCCTACGGGAGAGCGTGGGGAGGGCGGAGTACCGGGAGGGGCTGAGCGGCAGGGCGAGGCCGCTGGGGTAGCGTCGGATGATGGCGGTGCGAAGCTGAAATCTCCTGCGCAGCAGTACGCGGAGCGCATGGCAGCGCTCCGTGCGGCAGCGCATGAGGCACCGCTCGCGCCGGAGGATCGGCTCGCCACGGTGCTCCGCGTGCGTGGAATCATTCGTGCAGCATCGGATATGAAGCGGCTCGCCGCCGTTGCGCCTGACCGCGCGGCGAAGCGACGGTACGCCGAAGCGTACGCATTGTTCAAGAATGAACTCGCGGAGGCGCGATCGTCCCCGGAGGCGGCGGATATCGAGCTTGCGTGGCGGGAGTACCTCGCTGCTCAGAGGCGATACCACGAGTTTGTCAATTTGGGACGACGCGTTGCCGCATACGAACAGGAGATTCGACGGCGATCGCTCGCACTCGGTTCGCAGGCGCGTGCGGTGTCGGTTGGACCGAAGGGTGAGGCGGAACGCCGGCGACTCGTCGCCGTCGCGCGTGGCGTGGAGTCGCGCCCAGCGAAACGTGTGGAGCTCGATGAGGAGATCATGAGAGAACTTTTCGGAGCGGATGTGGACGCTGGCGTGCTCAGCGATTCGCCGCTCGGCGGTGGTGCGATGCCAGAGACCATCGCGGCGCTCGAGGCCGCACGTGGAGAGGTCATGCAGCGGCGGAGTGAGCTCTGGCGCGATCCCATGGTGCAGTACTTCGCGGAGGAAGCGCAGAAGGAGCGCATCCGCGCGCAGGTTCAGGAGGGGCGTGATGTCATCGAGCTCCCGAGCACGGTGAGGATCCTCAATCAGATGCAGCGGCATGAGGATGAACACCCGAGGGAGGTTTTCGGGAGCGTCCTCGTCGGCCCGCCGGGGACGGGGAAGACGACCGCGGTGCGTGAGTACTGCCGTCGGACCGGCCGTCGGCTCGTTGAGATTGATCTCTCCGGCGACGTCACGCGGTACCTGTTCTGGGGTACACGAGAGATCGTCCACGACGATCCCGTCGCAGCGTACGAGCGACTTGCGAAACGCGTCTCCGAATTGCACGGTGATGAGCTCACCGCGTTCCTCCAAAAGGGCATTGCGCAGTTTGGACCCGGGTTCATTGGTGTTGCAGAGGAGGTAGGTCAAGCGCTCGCGGGGATAGATGCGAACACCGCAGCCAAGTTCAAGGAAGACCTCCAGGCAACGCTCAAGGAGCAGTTCCGAGAGGACCTCGCGACGGAGGTGTACAAGTACGGGCGCGAGAACGGCTGGCGCGCGGGGCTTGTCATGCACGCACTCCAGCGTGGGGACGCGATCTGCTTCAACGAGTTCAATAAGGCGAAGGACCTCTCGTTCCTCCACGGGCTCCTCACCGCGCGCGCGGCTCCGAAGGCAGAGGTAGGCGCCGAACCCGCCCAGGAACGACCCGGGTGGTTCTACATCGCAGATGCGAAGCAGTGGATCCAACTCCCTACCATCACCGGACCGGATGGCACCCCACGCGCGTCGTCGAAGCTCTTCTTCACCGCGAACGTCGGGAAGAAGTATAAGGTGAGCGCGGTCCTCGGGCCGCTCGCGAGCCGCGCAGAGGGGAGCATCATTCAGGTGGACCCCGTACCGAAGACGGAGGAGCTCGCGCTCATGTCCGCGCTCGTGGTGGATGCTGCGGGGCACCCGATACTCTCGGATGCGGAGAACCAGAACCTCGTCCTGCTCGTCGGTGAGGTGTTCCCCAAGATTCGCGCGTTCATTGCGGATAAGGAACCGATGATCCCGCTCTCATTCCGAACGCTTCGGAACATCGCGCAGAAGCTCGTGGATCCCGCAACCGGCCGCGTGCGCCCGGGAGCAACCGTCGGCCGCGCGGCGAAGGAGGTGCTCATGGATACGTACCGACTGTACGAGGATCAAAGGATTCCGAATGAGATCGCGAGGGATCTCGTCACGCACGGCATCATCAGCGATGCGTCGCTGTTGCGTCAGCTCGTCGCCGAAGGTCGGCTGACCGATGCGGAACTCGCGGCGATCCGGGGCACACCCGGCGGCACCGGTCCTGCGCCCGCAGGTACTGTCGGTACACCGTAACGATCATTGACTCCGAACAGCGTCGAGATGTTCGATCGCTGCGCCTGAACGTCTCCACGGCGTGTGAGCGGTGTTATGCCCGAACCCCGTCTCTCTCTCGAATCGGTCAAGCGCACCTGCCCCACCTGCGGCGGGCCATTGCCGTGCTCGCTCCACAACCGCGCGCTCCGCGAAGCCCTCCTCCACCGCGAGATCGAACCCCCACCGTATGAACGCCTCGAGGTGCTCGGCACGTACACGGATGCCGAAGGGCATGCGCAGCCCATCTGGACCCTCCACCCCCTCCCCGACGGCGCAATCCTCGTGGGTGGTTGGGGTGGCTCCCTCAAACGCCTGAACCCCGACGGCTCCTG
>CAZPCZ010000004.1:0-39089 GCA_964585225.1 uncultured Gammaproteobacteria bacterium | reverse complement strand
ACGGCCTGTGGCGGGTCGAGCACGTCCTCGCCGATCTTCGGTCCGACCGCCTGGCATCCGTCCGGAGGCTCGGCAAGCCCGATTCGGTGTATCGGAAGATCACGTTCCAGAAGGAGCATCTCGATCTCGAGCAGCATCTCGACGCCGTACTCGTCGGTCCGGGTCACCCGCTCTACGCGGCCGTCGACGAGCGGTTGAATGAGCTTCTGAGCGGTCTCGCCGGCGGCGTGGCCGTGTTCGTCGACCCTGTGAGCGACGCGCCCTGCCGCCTCCACTTCTTCGAGTTGGCCGTCCGCGGCCAGAACACGAAGGGCGAGCCCCACACGCTGCACGGCGAACTCGTGGCCGTGCGCGAGGACCTGGCAGCGCCGGCCGGTTCGCCGGATCGGTTCTCCGTCGTGCCTGCCGACTGCCTCCTCGATCTGCCGGCCCACACCGCGCCGCCGGAGAGCCTTGACGCCGCTGATCCGGCGCCGGCGTCCGACTTCCTCAAGAGCACGTACCAGATGGAGCGGCGGGCCAAGTGCCAGGAGGAGAGGCGACACTTCGTCGAGGTCTGCCGTGAATACCTCGAGCGGTCCTTCAACACGCGGATTCGCGCGGCCCAGGACCGTGTCATGTCACTCCGTTCTCGCGAAGCGACGTCGCCCGAGATAGCCCTCGCGCGCCAGCGCGCCGAGAACGATCTCGCGGACCTGGAACGAACCCGGCGCGAGCGCATGGAAGGGCTCTCGCGGCTCACCCTTGCGAAGCACGGTCCGGTGCGGCACGTTGCGACTGCGCTCGTGCTGCCGGCGACGATGGCGGCCGGACTCCCGCTCGGTCAGTTGCCCGAGGACATCGACCCGGAGATCAGGCGCCGATCCGAGTTGGCCGCGGAGGACATCATCGTCGCGTACGAAGAGAAGACTCGTGGCTGGGAGTGCGAGCGCGTGGGGCATCTCAAGATCGGGTTCGACGTCCGCAGCCTCGGGCCCGCCGACGCGCAGACAGGCTATCGCGACGGCGTCGCGGGCATCCGCCGGATCGAGGCGAAGGGGCGCACGCGAGGCCAGCCCATTCGCCTCACGACGAACGAGTGGTACAAGGCGGCTCAGCTCGGCGACACCTACTGGCTCTACGTTGTCTGGGACCCGCTCGGCAAGCCCGACCCGGAGCCGGTGCGGATTCGGAACCCCGTGAAGCACCTCGATCACGCCAAGCGGGAGGTCATCGCAGCTCGGTACTTCGACATCCCGGCCGATGCGATCGAGAGTGCGGCACGGACCCAGAGGGAGGCTCGTCCGTGATCGACAACGACAAACGGCTGATCGAGGACTACCTCCCGATCCAGGCGATCAGCGCCGAGGCGGCGCGAGAGAAGTCAGTCCGCCACGGCCATCCGTCGACGCTCCACCTATGGTGGGCGCGGCGACCGCTCGTCGCCTGCCGGGCGGCTGTGTACGGGGCGCTCGTGCCCGCGTCCCGATTCGTTCCGGATGTGAATCTCAAGAGTCCGCCCAAGGACCCCGACACGGCGATGCGGCGCAAGGAGGGTACGGCCAAGGGGCTTGGCCGCGGATCTGCCGCCCAGTTCGTCGAGCGCCTCTGCAAGTACCCGGCGGTCCCTGCCGCGATCGCCGAAGCACAGAGACACATCCTCGAAGCCCACGCCGAACGGCTCACGTCCGAGACGAAGAAGCGCGTCACGCCGGAGGACATTCTCGAAGGGCGAGCCCCGCGCCCCAAGGTCCTCGACATGTTCGCGGGTGGCGGCGCGATCCCGCTCGAAGCCCTGCGGCTCGGATGCGAGGCATATGCGCTCGACCTGAACCCCGTGGCCCACATCATTGAGCTCTGCACGCTCGTCTATCCACAGAAGTATGGCAAGGGTGATCGCAAGGCGAAGGGGTGCGCGAAAGACGGCACGTGGGCTGGCCTCGCTGACGAAGTGCGCCACTGGGGCAACTGGGTGCTTCAGAAGGTGAAGGAAGAGATCGGCGACCTCTACCCGCTGGTCCCCGACCCAGCGTTCAAAGGGAAGCGCGGCGAGAGGGATGCGCGCCTCTTCGCAGTGGAACGCGACGAGGTCCCGCCGGGGTACCTCGTGCCCGTCGCGTATCTGTGGACGCGAACCGTCATCTGCAAGAACCCCGCCTGCAAGGCGCTCGTGCCGCTCGTGAAGCAGACCTGGCTCTGCAAGAAGGACGGTCGGTATGTCGCGCTGAAGATCATCGCATCGAAGAGGGAGAAGCGGGTTCGGTTCGAGGTCGTAGAGGCACGGAGCGCTTCCGGGCTTGGGTTCGATCCTGAGGCGGGCTCGAAGGGCGGAAATGCGACTTGCCCTTTCTGTGGCACCGTCGCCGACAGCGAGTACATCAAGACGGAGGGCAGCGCGGCGCGAATCGCTCAGCAGCCGATGGCGATCGCCTGCACCAAGTCCGGAGCGAAGGGGAAGATCTACCTGTCCGCCGATGACTTACCCGAACTCGCGCCTGAGGATGGGACGATTCGCAAGAAGATCCAGGAGGTGTGCAAGAGAGCTGGACTGACCATCCCTCAGGAACCAATGCCGAAGCAGGGTACGCTCGGTTTCCGAATTCAGCCGTACGGGTTCAGGACGTGGGGCGACCTCTTCACGCCGCGGCAACTACTCTGTCTGCTCTCATTCTCGGCGGCGGTGAGGGAGGCGGAGAACGCCATGAGAGCAACGTACGACGAAGGGCGTGCGCGGGCTGTCGTGACGATGCTTGCGGCCATTGTTGATCGACTTGCCGATTTCAACTCGAGTCTGTGTGTCTTCAACTACACAGGAGGGCGAGGGGTCGTACACACTTTCGGCCGCCATGCGCTGCCGATGGTGTGGGACTTCGCTGAAAGCAACCCCTTCAATCCTGAGGCGGCTAGTTGGATCTCGGGTATCGAGGACGTGCCTGCCGGACTTCGTGAGATAGACATGGCGATTTCGGGCACAGTGGAGAGGGGTAGCGCAACCGCCGTTCCGTGGAAAGGGGAGACGTTCGACGCGGTCGTTACCGACCCACCGTACTACGACAACATCCCGTACGCCGACATCTCCGACTTTTTCTATGTCTGGCTCCGACGTACGGTTGGACACATTTATCCCGAGCATTTCGCGTCGGAGGGAACCCCCAAGAGGGCCGAAGCCGTCGCGGAGCCAACGAGGTATGGCGGTTCCAAAGAAAAGGCGTGCCGGGCCTACGAGGAGATGATGGCCCAGTCGTTCCGCGAGGCCCATCGGGTCTTGAAGCCCGGCGGCCAGATGGTGGCTGTGTACGCGCACAAGACAACCCTCGGTTGGGCTACTCTGGTCGAAGCACTGCGCGCTGCCGGTTTCACCGTCACTGAGGCATGGCCCCTCGATACCGAAAAGCCCGGGCGGTTGCGTGCGCAGGAATCCGCTGCTCTCGCCTCCAGCATTCTTCTCGTTGCGCGCAAGCGGGACGGAGTAGAGCGCGGTCGGTACGAGGACCAAGTGCGCCCGGAACTCGAGGCGATCGTGCGGGAGCGCGTCGCTACGCTTTGGGATCTCGGCATCTCCGGCGCCGACCTTGTCATCGCGTGCGTCGGCGCCGGGCTACGTGCGTTCACACGCTTCGCCAAAGTCGAGTTCGCCAACGGCGAGGAAGTCCCGGCCGAGCGCTTCCTGACCGAAGTCGAGACGGCGGTGCTCGAGAGCATCCTGGCAAAGCTCTCGAAGGAGGTTGGTGGGAACGGCGGCAAGCACAGCCTCGCCGGCGTTGACTCGCCGACACGCTTCTACACCCTCTGGCGGTACACGTACAAGGCAGCGGACCTGGACGCGGGCGAGGCGATCATCTTCGCCAACGGTACGCACGTCGAACTCGATGGCGCCGGCGGCCTTTCGGCAGGTACGCGGGCGCTCGTCGAGAAGAGGAAGGGGAAGTACCGTCTGCGCGACTACACGGAACGCGGCGAGGACGATAAGCTCGGCCTCCCGCAGGAAAGCGGGGAACCTGCGCCGATCGTCGACACGCTCCATCGGACGCTCTGGCTCATGGAACGCCGCCCGGGGAAGCTCGCGGAGTTCCTCCGTGAAGCCCAGATGAACCGCGAACAGATGCGGCTCGTCGCGCAGGCACTGGCAGGGCCGGCGCTCAAGGGCGGCGAACTCTCGGACGTCTCGTCGAATGCGGAACTCTCAGCACTCGCCAAGCTGACCGCGAATTGGCGCAGCCTCGTTGAGGACGCGGCGATGACGCCGGCGGAGCGCGATGCGCGCACGACTGGCCAGGAACACCTCGACTTCGGGAAGGAGGGTCGTAAATGAGCCGCGCAACGATCAAGCCCTGGGTCGAGGTGGTGTCGCTGCACCCGGACGTCCTCTCGGAGAACTTCTCCGAGGACATCTTCGCGCTCGACCTCGGACCGCTCGCCGACGGGAACCCGAACGTTCCTGCGGTCTACCGCGATCCCGAGCACTTCTTCCGCGCGTCGTATCTGACGACTGGCCTCCGCTCCCTCCTCGAAGACGTCCTTTCCCGGCTCTCCGGTGGGGCCGGCAATCGGGTTCTCAAGCTCGTCACACCGTTCGGCGGCGGCAAGTCACACACGCTGGCGGCCCTGTTCCACTCAGCGCGCAGCCGCAAGGCCCTTGACGTCATCCCGGAGGGGCAGGGACTGCCGAAGCCGCCCAAGGCACACACGGCGGTCTTCGACGGCCAGTTCTTCGATGCCTCGAACGGGAAGGCGATCCCGGGCGAGGACTTCCGGGCTCGCACGATGTGGGGCTGGATCGCGTGGTCGCTCGGGGGAAAGAAGGGCTACGAGCACTTCAGGTCGCAGGACGAGAACCGCGTCGCGCCGGGTGGCGACGAGATCATCACCCTCCTCGGCAACGAGCCTAACCTGATCCTCCTCGACGAGGTGCTGAACTACCTCATCAGCGCCGGCGGCGTGAAGGTCATCCAGACGACGCTCCGCGACGAGACCATGACCTTCCTCCAGCGGCTGACCGCAGCCGTCGGGAACACCCCGAACACGGCGCTCGTCTTCTCGCTCCAGTCGAGCAAGCGCGAATCCCTGGAGTACGTGAACCTGCTCCAGACCGTGGATCACCTCGCGGCCCGTAAGGACCAGCGTCGCGAGCCGGTGGAGGGGAACGAGATCCTCTCGGTCATCCAGCGTCGCCTCCTGGCGAAGATCCCAGACGAGGCGCAGGCCACGCCCGCGGCGACGGTCTACCAGGAGATCGTCACGCAGATGCGGCGGGCCTATGCTCGCTCCGCCGCCGAGCAGCAGCAGGCAGAGGAAGATGGGCTCGCGCTGCGGAACCGCGTGCGCTCTTCCTACCCGTTCCACCCCGCTCTCATCGATCTGATGCGGGAGCGATGGGCCGCCATCCCGGACTTCCAGCGCACGCGCGGCGCGCTGCGGTTCCTGGCTGCGTGTCTTAGGGCCTGCCACCGCGACGGGAAGAGCCGGGCGGTGCTGGGGCCGGGCGATGTGCCCATGCACGACGCCGAGGTGCGGCTCGCCTTCTTCAAGGAGGTGGGCCAGCAGGCGGACTTCCAGGCGGTCTTGGAGCACGACCTGGTCGGCGCCAACGCTCGGGCCCGCCGGGTCGACGAGCGCCGTGCGAAGGAGGTCCCCGCCGAAGCCACCAAGCGGCCGGCCATGCGGCTGGCCACCGCGATCCTCATGTACTCCTTCGGCGGTCTTCGGCGCGAGGGGGCGAAGGAGGCGGAACTCCTGCCGCCCGGTGTCACCGAGGAGGAGCTCCTCCGCGTCTGCGTCGGCCCGGACCTCGACAGTACGACCGCGCAGGCGTGCCTGAAGGAACTCAAGGAGCAGTGCCTGTACCTCCACTTCGACGGGGTCCGCTACTGCTTCAAGAAGGACCCGAACGTGACGCTCCTCGTCGAGCAGGAGGCCGATGCGGTCGCCCGCGACGAGCGGCGCGTCCGCGATCGGATCAAGGAGATGCTCGAGGCGCGCCTCGCAGGTCACCGCACGGCGGTCGTCTGGCCCGAGAAGGCCGGGGACGTCCCTGACAAGGACGCCTCATTCTTGGTCGCGTACCTCTCCCTCGAGTTCGGAGGGAAACCGAAGCCGGGCCAGGAAGCGCAGGCGAAGGAGATCCTGGAGAAGTACGGAGACAAGCCTCGCCTGTACCGCAACGGCCTCGGCCTGGCCGTTCCGTCGGGCGACCAGATCGAGAGCCTGAGGCGCTCGGTCCGGTACCTGGTGGCGGTCGAGCAGGTAAAGACGAAGGCGAAGCAGCACAACCTCACGGACGAGCAGAAGGGTCAGCTGCGGGAGCGCGAAGCGACAGAGAAGGCGGCGGCGGAGTCCGCCTTCTTGAAGCTCTACACGGAGGTCTGGCTCCCGCGTGCCGAGGGCGGCGGGATCGGAATCGAGACCGTCGCGGTGGGAGGCCGGCCGCTCCAGACGACGCTCAACGAGAAGAAGGAGGCGATGATCCACGAGCGGGTCATGGAACTTCTGACGTCGGTCCAGCCTCGCGTCTTCTCGACGCTCACGCCCGGCAAGATCGTCGAGCTGTTCAAGCTCGGCGAGGGCAAGCCGCCCAAGCTGGGCGCCCGGACCTCCGAGCTCGTCGAGGGCTTCTACTCCTTCCTCGGCTTCACCCGGCTCACGGCGAGCGGAGTGATCCGGAAGGCGATCGCCAGGGGCGTGCAGGAGGGGGCCTTCGGCTACATCGCGGGAGCCGTCCCCGAGATCGGCGCCGACGGGAAGTACCAGGTGCCTCTCGCGAAGGTGCGGTTCAACGCGGGCGTGGCCGAGGACGAGATCGACCTCGAGTCGGGCTTCCTCATGTTGCCCCAGGCGATCCCGCAACCCGCGCCGACCCCCGGCCCAACCCCCGTGCCGCCGACCGGCCCGGGACCCGGACCGGTCGGAGGCGGACCCTCGGGCGGGCCCGGGGTCACGCCGCTCCCGCCGCCTGGCGCCCCGCCGCAGAAGGTCGTCGAGATCGTCTTCTCTGCCGACCGTGACCAGCTCTTCAAAGCCTGGAACGCCGTGGCGAACCTCGCCGACCTCGCCGGCAAGGTCTCCGTGACGGTACGCGCGGAGTCGGAGAAGGGATTCGACCGGAGCAAGCTCCAGAACGGCGTCATCGAGCCTCTCAAAGAAGCGGACCTGATCAAATAATCATGAGAACCGAGATCGAATCCTCTGGCGGTAGAGAACGGCTCGTCCCAATGAACGTTCAGCATGACTAGCCTGCGTCTCGACTGGCACGCGATTCGTCCTTGGAACGGGGCGCAAGCTGAGGGCTTCGAGGAACTGTGCGCGCAGCTCGCGCGTGCTGAGAGCCCGACCGGCTCCCGTTTCGAGCGCAATGGGCCTCCCGACGCCGGCGTCGAGTGTTACGCTGTCCTGAGCAGTGGTAGCGAATGGGGATGGCAGGCCAAGTACTTCGATGGGTTTGGGGACTCGCAGTGGTCCCAGCTCGATGATTCCATAAAAACAGCGATAGAAAAGCATCCACAGTTGGTTCGGTACTTCGTCTGCGTTCCGCTCGATCGCCCCGACGCTCGCATCGATGGGCGCAAGTCGGCGAAGGAGCGGTGGGATGAGCACGTCGAGAAGTGGACCAAGTGGGCCTCGAACAAAGGAATGACCGTCGAGTTCGTGTATTGGGGCAGCCACGAACTGCTCGAACGATTGGCGCGCTCGGAACATGTTGGCCGCGTGCGCTTCTGGTTCGACGTCCGGGGGTTCGACGGAGCGTGGTTTTCTGCGCGGCTGGACGAAGCGCTGCGCACCGCGGGGCCGCGCTACACGCCCGAGATCCACGTCGACCTGCCGATCGCGTTGGAGTTCGAGGCGTTTGGACGCACCAATCGCTTCTTCGACCGCGTGAAGGCGCATGCTCGGAAGATCCGCGAAAAACTGCGGAGCGTCGAATACTCCGAGCCTGGCGCCACCGAACCGACCATCGACGCTGCAGCAGCTGCCGTGTCGTCACGGGTCCAGACGATTCTCGCCGCCCTGTGCGCGGTAGAGGCACAACCGATAGGCTCTCTCGCGTTCAAGGGGATCGCCGAGCAAGTTCACGCTGCAGACACCGCAGCCGAGGAGCTTGCACGGCTTCTGGCCGAGCGAGAGCGGGAGCATCAGGCCAAGTCGGAGGCCACGACCGACACCAAGGCCAGCCCTCCGTCCTACCGAAGCAACCCATTCAGGGATCGACGTGTTCGACTCCTCGGTCTCTCCTCCGAGCTTCGGAGAGCGCGCGAAGCGCTCATCGATGCGGAAGGCACTGCGGGCAGCGCGTTGATGTTTCTCCGCGGCGACGCAGGCACGGGCAAGACGCATCTTCTGTGTGACGTGGCGCGGCAACGTGTCGCTGCTGGCCGGCCAACGGTACTTCTGATGGGTCAACGGTTCGTGAGCAACGACGCGCCGTGGCCCCAGGCTCTTCAGCAACTCGACATGGCGGGCCTGTCCGCGGAAGAGTTCGTCGGTGCCCTCGAGTCTGCCGCGCAGGCCGCTGGCTCGCGCGCCCTGCTGCTGATCGACGCCATCAACGAGGGGACCGGACGAACAATCTGGCCCAGTCACCTTTCGGCCTTTCTCGCACACCTCGAGCGCTCTCCGTGGATCGGGGTGGTGCTCTCGGTTCGTTCATCCTACGAGGAGATCGTCGTTCCCGCGGAGGTGCGCTCACGTGCTGCCGCCGTGACACACCAGGGATTCATGGAGCACGAGTACGACGCCACCAAGACATTCTTCGTCCACTATGGGATCGAGCTACCGTCGACTCCGTTTCTTGCGCCGGAGTTCCGCAACCCTCTCTTTCTCAAGACGCTTTGCAGCGGCCTCCACGCGAAGGGAGAACGTCGGCTGCCCCGCGGGTTCAACGGCATCACCGCCGTGTTCGACCTGTACCTCGGCGCCATCAACGAGCGACTCGCGTCGGCTCTCGACTTCGATCCGAGGACGCCGCTCGTGCGGCAGGCCCTGGAGGCGTTCTCCAAGGCCCTCGTCGACTGCGGGGACCGCTGGCTGACTTTGGCCAAGGCCAGGGAGATCGTGAACGCCTTGCTCCCGGGCCGCGATTTCGAGCGATCCCTCTACCGCGGGTTGGTGGTCGAAGGTGTCCTAGTTGAGGAGGCCGCGTGGCGGAAGGGCGCAGACCACGAGGAGGTCGTCTTCGTTGCCTACGAGCGCTTCGCCGATCATCTCGCTGCGAAGACGCTGCTCGACAGGCATCTTGATGCCAAGGACCCCGTTTCCGTGTTCTCGTCCGGGAGCCCGCTGGCGTTCTTCTGCGATGAGAAGGAGCACGTCGCGCCCGGTCTCCTTGAGGCGATGTGCATCCAATTTCCCGAACGGACGGGCAAGGAGCTGGTCATCCTCGCTCCGAAGATCATGGATCGATGGGGAATTGGAGATGCCTTTCGACAGAGCCTCGTGTGGCGTGCGCTGACTGCGTTCTCAAAGGGTACAGGCGAAGCGCTAAGCAAGCTCTGCCGAAGCGACCACGACTGGCAAGATACCCTCGACGTGCTGCTCACAGTGGCGACGTTGCCCGGGCACCCTCTCAACGCGCTGTTCCTCGATCAGCGGTTACGAAAGGACACGATGCCCGAGCGCGACGCCTGGTGGAGCGTGTGCCTGCACCAGGCGTGGGGCACCCATGGTGCCGTGGATAGGCTGGTGGATTGGGCGTCTTCGCTGACACCGAACACGGCTATCGACGACGAGACCGTTGACCTGTGCGCGACTGCGCTGTCCTGGATGCTCACCACCTCGAATCGTTTCCTTCGTGACCGCGCGACCAAGGCCCTCGTGAGCCTGCTGACCGGACGTCTGGCGGCGGTTGTTCGGCTCGTCGAGCGCTTCGCCGACATCGACGATCTTTACGTGGCGGAACGCGTTAACGGCGTCGCGTACGGGACCGCCATGCGATGCCACGATCCTGTCGCGGTCGGCGCTCTCGCAGCGTGCGTGTACGCTCGCGTATTCGCAGCCGGCAGTCCTCCTCCGCACATTCTGCTCCGCGACTACGCACGTGGTGTTGTCGAGCGTGCACTCTATCTCGGCTCCAAAATCGATGTCGACGTGAGCCGGGTCCGCCCGCCCTACAGCAGCGTATGGCCTGCGATTCCGTCCGAGGAGGAGATCAAGCCGTTGCTACCCGACTGGTCGCGAGGATCCCACGACAGCGGGGACTTGGAGTGGGCGCGAAACCGGATCGGCAATTCAGTGATGGACGACGACTTCGCGCGCTACGTGATCGGGACCAACTCGTCGCCAACGTCGAGTAACTGGCTTTCGTTGAAACTCGACGAGCGACCGTGGATGCCACCGGAGCGCCCCGAGGATCTGCTGCGCGACCTCGTTGCGGAACTCTCAGAGGCTGAACGGACGGCGTGGGATGTGTTTGAGGCTGCCGACAAGGCATATGATGAGGCGTCTCGCTCGTTCGCCGCCGAATGGTTTGCACAGCGCGACAAGAGCGGCACAACACGTGGGTTCGACCCCTCCGACATGAACGTCCTCGCACTTGAGCTCGAGAAGGCTCGACCTCCCGAGGTTGTGACATTGGAGAGGCGACGGGAAGAAACGCTCGCGTCTCTGAAGGTCACACTCACGGACGAGCATGGGCGGCGACTCGAAGAGATTCAAGCCGCGAACGACAATGATCGTGAAACACGTCGGCCTCCGCGCTTTGACCTGCGTCAGATCCAGCGACATATCCTTTGGCGCGTGTTCGATCTCGGATGGACGACCGAGAGGTTCGGGCACTTCGACCGTTTCTCCGTTGGTCAAGATGATCGAGAAGCCTCGAAGGCCGAGCGGATCGGCAAGAAGTATCAGTGGATCGCGTACCACGAGATCATGGCGCTCGTGGCCGATCATTTTCAATACCGCGAGGAGTTTCGCGAGGAGGAAGGGGACAAGGCATACGAAGGTCCCTGGCAGGATCATCTGCGTGACATCGATCCATCGTGCACCATGCGATCTTCGCGCGGCGGGACTTCATGGGACGGCCACGCTACCGCTTGGTGGGGCTCGGCTCGGTACGACAATTGGGGAGATGTTGGCAGCCCACGAGATTGGGTGCTCCGCACCGACGACCTGCCGAAGGTCGAGGATCTCCTCGTCGTCACGAATCCCGCGGATGGCTCGCGATGGCTGAACGGCCAAGGGTATTTCAATTGGAAGCAACAACCACCGGCCGATCAGGAGTCGACTGACGTCGAACGCCGCGAGATTTGGTACATCTGCACCGGCTACCTCATCCGAGGGGACGACGCTCAGGTCTTCCTGAAGTGGGCCGAAGGCGTCGATTTCTGGGGGCGCTGGATGCCGGATGCCGCCGAGGTCTATCGGATGTTTCTGGGTGAGCACGGATGGGCCCAGGCGTCTCGCTACTTCCAGCAGCAGTACTACGGCGACGATGGTTGGACGCAGCCGACCCACGGCTGCGCAGTGAAGATAAGGACGATCGCATTCGAGCACCTGCGCGAGGCAAGTGGCTTCGACTGCTCGCTCGACGAGAGCTATACGCTCCGACTTCCCGTGAGCGAGCTTGTCTCCGGCCTCGGCATGCGATGGAGCGGAAACGGGGCGGACTTCGTGAATGCCGCGGGTCGACTCGCGGCGCAGGACCCAACTGTTCACGAGGAGGGTCCGAGCGCGCTTCTGCTTGGAGAAAACGTGCTCCGGGAGTTCCTGACCCGGGAGAAGCTCGCGATCTGCTGGGCCGTCCTCGGCGAGAAGCGCGTTCTCGGAGCACGCTTGAGTCCCGGGCAGCACCACGCGGCGCTCCGATTGTCGGGTGCATACGTGCTGGGCGATAAGGGGCCGATCGGTTTCGTGAAGTACTTTCTCGATGACCCCGCAGCGAACGGACCCGCGACCAAGCCCATCGCCGTGCTTCGGAGCAGAGCATGAATCGAAGTCATGATCGTCGCGGGGGATCGCCAAGCGGGATGACCATGTCATCCATTGAACCGGAATCGAGAAACCGGCCCCGTACTGGCACGTTTCCCTGCCGAATTCGGGCCGGGAAGCCATCGGATTCAAACGTTTTCGGGCGGATTCGCGCGTGTCGGCCAACTTCAGAGCAGACGTTATCTCGATCCCTTACCCAAGGACCGTAAAGCCCCGCCGCTTGCGGCGGGGAGGACGTCATTCTTTCTTTCGATCATTGCTTGCCGTCTGCCTTACCTCCGACCAAGGGATAGTCGGATCGAGAATCCCCACTTGACATAGGCTGCGTGGATCGTAGACTTCACATGGAGGTTCGATGCCGCCGGACCGGCTGTGCCGGGAGGTGTCGAATCTGCATGGACTGCACTCGGTGTGCGGTCGGTCACATCGGGGCCGTGCCCCAATAGGCTGCCAGCAAAGGCAGTTGCCTCTCCGCAAAGAGAGTCAAGTTGGTGGGTACGGTGATGGTACTCGGGAGCGCAAATCCGCATAGGGGCTCCTGTCGACGCCTGATTCTAGCCGGATGGTGTGTCATCGGCGCATCCGCAAATCCTGCCACCCGGGTCCCGCAGACGAAGTCAAGAAGCCAGGTGAGGCACGATTCTCCCCCCACCGGAGGAGCCTCGCGGACGCTGCCACCTCATCTGGCGAAGGATCTACTATAGTGTCAACTATCCCACCCTAACGGGCGGGGCTTGCGACGAAACTCGCAGGCCCGGGTTGACTAGCGGACGCACTGGAGGTTGTAGTGCGTAGACGTTCGAGGTGGAGTCCAAGAACCGACGTCCGGGTGCCTGCACCTAGCTCGGACCTCTCGAAGCGGACGGTCAAACAGTCCTGCGAGATAGGGACAGTGTCGCCCGCATGTGCTGGCCTCGAACCCCGCGAAGGTGCCCTGACCGTGGAAGGTCCACAGGCCGACCACGAGAACAGCCGGGGGAGACCCCGGCACTCATTCCAGCCCGTATTCGTAAAGGACGCGGCGGGGACGCCGCTCGCGCCTTGCACGCCAGCGCGGGCGCGCCAGATCCTTCGCGAGGGGAAGGCCGAGGTCGTCGAGCGATGCCCGTTCGAGATCAGGCTGAGCCGGGTCGTGGCGAATTCAGCGGTCGCGCCCGTGGACGTGAAGCTGGACACAGGATCAAGCCAGGTTGGGTTCGCGCTCTTGGACGAGACAGGGCGCGTTTACCTGATGGGCGAACTGTCTCTCAGGACGGACATCAAGAAACGGATGGACTGGCGGCGCGAACGCAGGAGGTCAAGGCGCTCAAGGAAGACGCGATACCGCGTGAAGAGGTTTGACAATCGGAGGCGACGCAAGGGTTGGCTGCCGCCGAGCCTTCGGAGCCGCGTGGAGGCGACGGCAAGGCTGGCTGCGAGGCTGGCCTGTCTGTTGCCCGTACGGAGAATCGTTGCGGAGACGGCAACATTCGATGTCCACCGCCTCGTCAACCCGGACGTGAAGGGTGAGGCGTACCAGCGCGGACCGCTTTACAGGACGGATCTGCGGAAATGGCTGTTCGAGAAGTCGGGCGGCGTGTGCACCTACTGCAGCGGCCCGCTCGGTGCTGGCTGGCAGGCCGACCACATCGTGCCGCGATCGCGCGGCGGGTCGGATCGCCCGTTCAACCGTACAGCGGCGTGCAGGGAGTGCAATCTGGCGAAGGCGAACATGACGGCGGAGAAATTTGGGCATCCCGAGGTCGTACCCGCGCACGGGCTCAACCTCGCGCCGCCCACCATCATGAATTCGATCCGTCAGGCGCTCGTGGCCGCGCTGTCGCGGATTGCGCCCGTTGTAGAGACGGACGGTGCGTTAACGTCCTTCAACCGCCGGTGGGTGGGGATGGCAAAGTCGCACGCGAACGACGCGGTGTGTGCGCTCGATCTCCCGGACCGACTGGTGATGCCGGACATGGAAATGGTGGTCGTGGCGAGGCCGCGCGGGACGCGAAGGCTCGTGAACGGGCTCCGTGGTGAGCGCGCCATCCGTCTCCCGCGTGAGGTGATGGGGTTCCGGCAGTGGGATGCGGTGCGGTGGAACGGGCGGCTCTGCTACGTGAAGGCGCGACGCAGGACGGGATGGTTTAAGCTATCGGATCTCGAACGCAACATCGTCAAAGACGCCGTCGGGGCGGGACGGCTGCGGCTCACGCGGCACGTCTCGGGGCTACAGGGCGAAATGCGGAGACGTCGCTTCCTGCCCTAACTGAAGTGCGCGGTTACCGCGGCGCGTTTTCTATGAAGTGGCCGCGCTGGAGGAGATCGAGCAGTTCGCCAACGCGGGAAAGAAGCGCGGCTCGAACAAGGTCGGGCTGGACGGCTGGAATTGCCGGCCGTCGGAGATCGAAGGCGTGCTGGGCCTTGCCAACGTCCGCTGGGCGGAGCAGATCATCGGGGAGAGAATCTTGCTGGCCGAGATCTACCGGAAGGCCGGGATCAAGTCGGTGCAGGATGCCACCCACGGTCTGAAGTCCAGCTGGTACAAGTTCACTGTCCGTGTGCCCGACGCGGATGCCGTGACGCGCAAGATCAAGGAGCTGGCTGGCCGGGTCACGCAGCGGACGCACGGGCCGGACGACGCGCCGCCCGCGGGGAAGTTCGGGTTCCCGGTGTCCGCCCCTTGAACCGCCGCCGGCAGTACCCCCGCTCCCCGCCTTCCCCCATAGACAAGACCTTGCTGCTGAACATGCTGAAAACGGCGAGGTCCCCGAACTGGCCCGCCCTGGAGACGTTGCCCTTCACGTCCTCGAAGCTGGCCCCGTGGGCGTGCGACGCGTCCTCCAGGACCGGCACGCCCTTCTCTTTGAGCTTCGCGATCAGCTGGATCACCCGGTCGGTGATGATCCCCGCCGTCCAGACCACGACGACGAGCGGTGGCGCCTGCAGCGTCCGCTCACGGTCCTCCACGGCCTTCAGGACTTCCGACGACGAGATCAGGAAGTCCCGCTCGACGTCCACCTCCCGGACCCGCAGGCCGGCCTGGCTCATAGCCCACTTCACCATGGGAACGGTCATCGCCGGGACGATCGCGTCACGCGCGCCGGTCTTCTGGGCGAGACTTCGGGCCGCCAGCCAGAGCCCCACCGTCCCATTCGAGACCGCCACGCAGCGTTCCCGCCGGCAGAACGCCGCGAACTCCTTCTCGAACTGGAAGACGTAGTTCGCCTGCGACCACTGTTCCTTCTGGAGCAGATCCGCCCAGGCGTCTCTGATCCAATCTTTCGCGGCGTCGGGCAGCATGTTCGTCTCCCCCTGTCAAACGGACGGGTCCGAGTCCCTGCCCAAGATCATCGGCATGTCGAGCGACTTCGGCCGACTGACCTTCTGCGCTGAGAGGACGTGGCCGTCGTCATGGATTCGAGCAGGGACGCGATGTGGATTACCAGCTTGCCATTCTCTACTTTCACGTCCATAGAACCTCCGTTCGCACTTTCACGATCTCCCGCTGCGGATTTCGTCCGCAATCGTACCGGCAACGGCCGACAGGTGTCGGCTCCTGTCAGCGATCTTCGCGCACCGCTCGCGCTCCTCGGCGATGGCCGCGCGGATCGCTTCCGCGATTACCTGCCGCGCCATGCCCCACGTCGGCACTCGAAAGTCCAACTGTTCCGCCCGCTCTTCTGGTGTCATCGTCTCCTCATGCTATGCATCAGCATACGCGCACTCGTTCGAGCAGTACACCGCGACCCAGTCCGGGCGCAGGATCTTCCTGCACGCGGCATTCATGCAGCGGCGCACCGGGTCCCAGTCCGGGCTCTCCGGCGTCAGCGCCGCGAGCGTGGGCTGGGTCGCCAACGGCGGCGGGAACCAGCCGCGCCCATCGCAGTGCCGGCAGCCGAGCCCGCCGCACAGGTCGCACTGGCCCGCGCCTTCCGGCCACGGCTTCACCCTCGGGATGTCCATCCTCACACCCTCCCTCCCGGCCTGCCCGAACGCCGCCTGACCGGCGGCGGGCACGGATTTCACCCACCGCCCACGCCGAGGCGCATATCGCCCATCACCTCGGCGGCCATGTACACCGTGCGCCCCCCTGTCAGAACCCGGAACACGTGCTTGCAGATCAGGCACTGATGCCACCGCCAACGGATCATCCGCTCATAGTCGTCCGGACTCACCGTGGCAAAGCCGCCCTCCACAAGCGGGATCTTCGTCTTCGCGCAGGCGCCGCTCATTGAGTGCCTCCCACCGCGTCGAGCACGCCTTCGGTGTGCTTCGCCCGCACCATCGCCTGGAACTTCTTCGCGTCCTCGCACGCCGGGCTGATCAGCTTCGCCGGGTCGCTATCATTATTGAACGCAACGATCACTTTTCTGCCGCACTGGTCGGCCCAGTACCGGCAATTCTCCGCGATCGCCGCCAGCCGCGCGTCGCTGTAGCTTCCCGTGAACCAACCCAGCGACCCGTGGAATCTCAGGTACGTAATCGTCATGCTCGTGATCACGCCCGCCCCCAGATCGCCGACGCCGGGCGGCCCGATCGTCTGCACGAGGGCCTCGCTGTAGAGCTTCAACTCCCGCTGCGTGTCCTCGCAGTACCAGCCCGGGTCCCGGAACTCGAACGCGTGGGCGATCCCCGGAACCAAGCCGTGCAGGTGCCCCACATAGGCCCTGAGCCGCGCCGCGTTCTCCACCGTCCGCTTGAAGCTCGGCGGGAACTGGTGCAGCCACACCAGGCACTTCTCCTCCAGGTGCCGCACCGCGTCCTGGAACTTCCAGACCGCAGTACGCCACTGGCCCTCGTCCGCGAGCGGCCCGCCCTTCCAGTGCGTCACGCCCCGGAACATCTTGACCACGTACTCCCGGCCGGGCGGGCATTGGCGCCTCCAACGCTTCATGGACTCCCGGGACGGCATCTGGTGGTAGGTGGAGTTGATCTCCAACATTTGGTAGCCCTGGCTCCAGTAATAGTCGAGCCAGCGCGACGGTTTCAGGTCGGCCGGGTAGAATCTTCCGCGCCAGTGCCAGAAGAAGAATCCACTTGTTCCGACCAAGACCTTGTTCATGCTAGTTTGACCTCGATGCCCGCCCCTCCGTCAACGGCGATTCAGGTCGACTCCGTCCAGGTCGCGGACGCCGTTGACCGCCCGTCCTGTCTGGCGGATCACCTCTTTCCGCCCTTATTCGGCCCGGCCTTCCGCCTTCGGGGGAACGCCGCCGACGCCTCCACGAAGCCCAGCTTGCCCTCCACGGACTCGACGTCCTTCATGGCCGCCTCGTCCTGGCTCAGCATCTTCCCGGGCCGGCCGGCCTTCTGGACCCGTTTTTCCGCGAGCCGCTTCCTTCCGATCTCCTGCTTCTTCACGGCGAAATACCTCCTTCCCTCTTCGAGCCCGGCACTGCCGGGCTGAAGAGACTTCACGAGCTTGCCCACGATCGGCGTTTCGAGCAAAACTTTCTTCCCCACCGCCTCCCCGCCCACCGCACGTTCTTCTCCAGCTCCCCCTCGATGACGATCCGGCGGTCATCCAACCTGCACGTTGTCCCCGTCTCCGGCGCCGGATCGAGGTTTCGCCGCCCCAGCGGGTCGTCGCGGAGAAACTTGACGTACTTCTCGCAGAGCGTCACGGCCGCTCGGTACATATCGCACCTCCCGTCATTCGACCACCCAGTGACGTAGGGGAGGGCTTGGATCGTCACTTCGACGTCCCCGGCCGCTCTCGGTCCACCCGCTCCGTCTCATCGGCCGTCGCGCGCACGAGGGCCTCGTCCGTCCCCTCGATCTCCAACACACGGTCCGTCAGGCGCATTCGGACGCCCATCGGCTCCATGACCTGCAGACGCCACGGCTCGCTTCGGATCTCCGCCGCCGATTCCTCGGACAGGCGGACCGTTCGCTTCACCATCGCACACCCCCTACGAGAGCCAATACAGCCCCGGCGCGATCGCGGAGGTGCATGCGCTCGTTGAGCGTACTGGAGCATGAAGAGGCGGTCGATCCCCAGGCGAACACCATCCGCCGCTACTCGTCCAGAATCCTCGACGCCCAGCCCTCCGCGTGTGCCGCTAGGACCACGAGGAACCGCACCCCGTCCTTCGGGAAGTAGCGGGCGTCGGTCACCGTCTCCTTGACCCCGTGCTTCCGGGCCATCTCGTTCGCCGCCAGCGTATCCCAGCGGGAGAGTCGAGCCCCGTCGTGCTCCAGGTTCCCTATCAGCCACGGGGGCCCTCCCGGCCGGACGACGCACTTGGACGACGGGTCCTTCGGGTCCGACAGGGCGAGCACGCCCACGAGAACCGACTTCGCAGTCTTGTTGTCCACCCCCCACAGCTCGACAGCCGTTACCGCCATACCGTCACTCCGCGTCAAAACCGACCCTTGGAAGGAGCGCGTCGGGGAGCCCGAACTCCGACGCGATCCTCTGCCATGTCGTCCATCCCAAGTTGTGCCGCCCTGCCTCGCGAACCTGCTCCTCGCTCAGGTGGGGGAGGCTGGCCCTCATCACCTTCCACGAACTGACCGCCTCGGCATGGGACCACCGCTCGTCACCCTGTTCGCATTGTTCGATTACCAGCATCGAATAGTAGTCCAAGTCGTGCTCGAGGGCGTACCAACGAGCACAGTCGAGGTTTCGCACCACCTGATTCCTAGACGGGTACCAGGAGACTCCACTGGAAGGTCCGACCTCCGTGCGCTTGCCCTCGATGAAGATCGCGAGCCGATTGGTAATGATCGCGCAATCCACCATGGTCGTGCCCTCGAAGCACCACCACCGTCTTTCGTGCGAGAGTCCTGGATTGTCGATGGCGTCAAGTGCCATCCTCACGGTGGCCGGGTCGCGCGCCAGTAACGCGGCGCGCTTCTGCACCGTCGCGACAGCAGTCTCGTACTTCGGCGGGACAAGGCGGTCCGGGTGCAATACCAGCCACCGGAGGAAATCCCGCGGCGGGGTCGCGGGGAACTCGAAGTGCGGATTCCCGGGTTGGAGCGAGCCGATGTCCTTGGGCGGTATCCCACGGCCGCCCATGCTCATGCGGCGCGGGAGCCAGTCAGTGATCGCGACGCCGCTTTGAAAGAGCGCCCGCATGATCGGCTGGACCCGGGTCTTGGAACTGTCGAATCTCCCCAAGATAGCCTCGTTCTACGCCGGTCCCACGCCTCTTCGGTCAAGTATCAGCGCGAACCGCTGATGCACTCCACTTTCGGCTCGTCACCGTGCACGCTCATCCGGAACCGAAAATGCGGCTCGAAGGAGCGATCGTACTCGCCCATGTCGATGTGCGAGATGAGATGGCCGCAGTATTCGATCGCGGCCGAGATCTCCTTCGTCATCTTCTGGACGGCCGCCTCCTGGCGCTCCAGCGGCACTTGGGACCAGTCCACGTTCCGCTGCATCCCTGGCCGCCTGAGCATGATCCGCAGAAAGCAGGCTCCCGCGAGGGCCAAGAGATCGTCGATGGTGCGTATTCCCTTAATCGGCCGCCGTTGGACCAGTGATGCGTTCAGAAGAGCCGCCTTCTTCTTCCGGAACTTCACGTCAACACTCATCGTAACGCTCCCTCAACCACAGGGCCAGACCGAGAATCGCCGCCGCTACACCCCGGTTCACAGCGTACACCATGCCTCGAAGCACCTGCGCCATCGTGTCCCCTGTCCAAATCATGGACCTCAAGTCAAGCCGTCGAGAGCTCGCACTACATGTGCGCACGCGAGGAGATCGTCGGCATGGTAGGCAAACGCGAGGGCCATCACGTCATCAGGGGCACCTTGGACCCATTTCCAGTACTGCACCATCGAGTCAAAGGCCCCGAACCCCTTGTGTCGCCAACGGAATCCGAGCGCCGGCGCCACCGACTTGATGCTGTACGTTGGCACGGGCAGATACACTTGGCGCTTGACCACTTCCTTCAGATCCACGCAGACGGCCTGGAACGCCGCCAGCCGTGTCGCCAGCGCGGGGTGTCGTACGGCCGCGTCCCGCAAGACGCCCATCTCGTAGCTGGTCCATGTGTAGACGCAGGCCCCGGCAAGATTCCCGACGTAGTCCAGCATTTCCGTAAACATGCGCGGTTCTTCGCCGGGGCCCCGGGCGACGAAGCGGACGAACTTCTCCGCGTCGAAGTCCCACAGCCCGGCCAGATAGGCGTGCGGCGGCTGCGCTTCCGCCGGCGCGAGTTCGTCCGAGGTCTCGAAGTCGAGAGCGAAGGTCCGCCGGCCGCGCGGGATCGAGACCGTACCTCCAAGGGGAATCACCAGCTTGCCGGTTCGGTACGCTTGAGTGCAGTAGTAAATCGACTTGCCCGCGGTCTCGCCCATCGCCTTGGTCACATCCGCCAGCGACAAGCCGAAGAGATCGCGAATGCTCTGCGCCCCGAGCTTCTTCCTGATCGTCTCGCGTCCGGCCGGTCCCACGTCCGGCAAGAGCGTCAGGTCGAGGCGATCCTTGAGAACCTGATTTGACCACACCCGCCACGGCGAGTCCGTCTTGTCGTACCCTCGTGGGTCGGGCTGCAGCTTGCCTGATCTGATGGCCCGCCAGGTGTCGATCGCCTCGCCGAGCGCCTTCTCGTGGTCCGAGTACCGGATCACTTGCTGTCCCGATGGCAGCGCGACCTCGAAGGTATCCATCGTCTTGCCCTGGATCGCGGACACGGCCTTGTGGTAGGCAGCGGCCTGTGCCGCGTGGTACGGCTTCACTTGGCTGGATCGCTTGGCCTCGATGGGGAAGTAGGCGTAGTCGCCCAAGTCGGACGGCTGACCGTCGACGCGCAGCAACAAATCGCCCCTGCCGTAGAGTTCGTCGGCCATCGACCAGAGCTGCGGTTGGTAGATGGCGCGGGCCCCCGCCATCATGGATTTGACAGTGCTGACGAGAGCCTCGTACCCCCACGCGGGCTCCACCTTGACCGCATCGGGATAGTTCTCCCGGACCCACTGCTCCTCGAAGTCGACGCCACGCTTCATTCGGGCCCGATCGTAGTCCGACTCCTCATCGACGGCGCGATCGGGCGGCGCGTGATAATGGCACCAGACCCAGTACGGGTCCGCCAGCAGGTGGTAGAGCATGCTGGCCTTCAAGCTCCGCTTCGGGTCGGGCCGCTGACCACAGGTCGCGCGGGCGAGCAGATCCTGCAGGGTAGGCCGCGAGTTTGTCACCATCTAAACGTACTCCGAAAAGGGCTTCCCCGGGTTCTTGGCGTCCCACATGGCCTTCTCGACCAAGCGACCCTTGATCACGGCACTCGCCGCAAGAAGCACCGCCTCCTGCGGCATCATTCCTTCCGGAATCTCGGTGAGCACGATGTTCAGCCCGGCTATCGTGTTGAGTCCATCTTCCAAGTACGCTCGCATTTGCGCATCAGCGAGAGCGTCCGCCAATCGCTTCTCGTAGGTACGCCCCAGCTTCAGCTTCTTGAGCAGCTTGGGGTCGCGCTCCAGTTCCGCGAGAAACTCAGTCACCGCGGTATCCTTCTTCTCTTCAGTCATGCGTCGCCTCCTGAAACCAACGACATCGGCGGAGCGTCGAAGAACCTCCGGTTCGCCTGATTCCTGGTGGGCTTGGATGATGACCCGGCCCTGCGTTGCGCGCCCGACAAGAGCGCGTCGTACCGGGTGAGCCCGTCACGCACATTGGCATCTTCTAGTTGGACATAAACGTCAGTCGTTGCGGATCGAGAGTGCCCAAGGATTTTCTTCACCAGCATCAGATCCTTGGTGAGCGAATACAGCTGCGCGCCGAGGAAGTGCCGGGCGGCATGGACGTGGAGTGACGGACGAAGTCCGGCATCAACGCAGGACTTCTTGAAAACACGAGCAACGCCTCCGCCCGAGTAGCGACCACGCTCGCCGAGGAAAACCACGGCGTCGGCGGCGAGCGGCTCTCCCCACTGCTCCTTGATTCGGAGATACCTCTTCAGGAACGCCCGGAATCGGGACGAGAGAGGGACCTCGCGGTACTTGTCTCCCTTTCCGTGGCGCACCACGAGGTAGGGATTCTCGTTGTGGAGGCGGAGATCGCCGATGTCGAGCGCCGCGATCTCGCTTCGCCGGAGACCCGTCGCCACGGCCGTCATGACGATGGCCTCGTTCCGGATGGCGGTCTTCGTGCGGCGCCTCTCGGCGAGCTCCGCCCGCTCTCGCAGATGGCGGAGAAGCGTCAGCAGCTCCTCGCGAGTCATCAGGTCGTCGCGTCGCAGGGTCCAACTTTTGGTCACGCTTCACCTCACTCGGACTCCGACCGCGTCAGCCCGCGCGTCTCACGTGCCTACCGGAAGGTTGGCTACGCTTCCGGCTCTGTACCGTGCTCTCCAGACTGGGCAGGTCTGTGCATCGGCCTATTTCGGCTTCCCCGTCATCTCTTCCTCGGTCGACTCGTGCATTGATGGATTGCGTAGCCACCCCTTGCGATCGCCGTACTTCCGCTTCCGACGGTCGTAGGCGGTGTCGTAAGCCACCTCTACCCAGACGTCTCGGCCGCTCAACTTGACCTGGATCGGGACCACGAGACATCCCTCGGGCAATTCCAACGACTTGTCGGCCGACTCGAAGCCGGAATAGACGGTGTGGCGTTCCTCGAGCGTGTGGAACTTTTTCGGGTAGTTGGGCAGCGCGGCGTCCCCACGGCTGCTCGGAGAGATCAGGACTACTACGCTCCAGAAGAGCCAGAAGAGGATGAAGAACCCGCTAAGCGCGATTCCTCCGACCGCCGACAGCTTGGTCCGCTGATTCGCCTGTCCTGGTGCCGTGCGCTGAAGCGCCAGAATCCCCATGATGATGCCCGGGATGGCGGTCAGGCAGCTGCATAGCAGCGAGGCCCCGCCCAGGATCAAGCTCGCCTGCGCCAGCTTCGCGGGGTTCTTGAGGAGTCCGTCGACTGTGCCGGTCTTCGAGTGCTCGGGCGCGGGCGGCGATGAGGCGGACGGGACTGCAAGTGTGGCCTTGCAGAACCGGCAGAGCACCGCGCCGACCTTGATCGACTTGCCGCACTTCGGGCAGGGCATTTCGGCGCCCGTCGCTTTCACGTTGGGATCGTCAGTCACCGCGATTCCCCGCGGCTGCCGCGGGTCTCCTGAATGACGTCCGCCACCCGGCGGAGTTCGTCGACGAACGCGCTCTCCCGATCCCGCAGAGAGGCAAGCGAGATGTTAAACTGATTGCCGCCGGGCGTCTGCCTGGCGCCGAATCGCCGCAGGCTCGCCACCAGCGCCTCAATCACGCGCTCGATGGACGCCCGGTCCTGCCACGCTCGGGCGAGCTGGTCTCTCATCCAGCCGGTGTAAAACCAGTAGTGCGCCTGCCGTGCGACCGTCCCGAGCGAAAGCAGCGTGTCGTCCTCCCCGACGAGGGGCAGCTTGATGGCAAAGCCACTCGTGACCCACTCGACCTGGAAGTCTGTCTTGCCCAGAATTTCGAGGAGCTTGCGGGCAACGCTAGCATGGATCGGCCCGTCCGGACTTACCTTCTCCAGCTCAGAGCAGAACTTGTCCTCGGACAGAATGGAGCGCCGGGAGGGCACCGCGGACGAGGGGGGCTCGATGACCACACTGGGCTGCTCCTGCTTGAACTTCACTGCGATGACGGTGCGCTCAACCTCGACGGTCTTCGCGAGCGTGACAGGGATCGCCAAGATCCGGCCATCGTCGAGAGCGTAGAAGCGGATCTCGACGAACCCGAGCCGGAACTGGAAGTCGCGCTGCTCCCGCAGCACTCCGGCGAGCTCCACAGCCCGCGGTCGGATTCTGTCGCCGACGATGAGGAGCGTCATGCAGCCTTGGGCCAAGTTCTCATTCACGAGGCCGATCCACTCGTCTTCCTCCTTGTCGATCTCCGCCTTGGACTTTGCGGCCTCGTACAGGCTTTCCTTGTGCCCGGCGTCGCGCCAGTGCCGGTCCAGATCCGCGAAGGTCCATTGCCGGACGCGCAGGCCGTATTCGATGACCTGCGCCACGACCACTCGCCGAGCCTCCGGGTTCCTCCAGAGCTTCGTCTCGGCGATCACCGGGATGCCCTCGCAGGAGATGTAGAGGACGTCGGTTGAATCCACCTCACGGCCAAGGAACAGAAGGGGCGTCTTGACCCGATCATCCACGGCCGAGACCGGGAGGATCTGCGGCGTTGCCTCGAGGAATTCCTGGAGGAAGTTCTCCGAGAACTTCGGACTCTCCGGTAGGGAAACGGCCGATATCAGCATCATGTCAGCCGGCGCGGTGGGACGCGCCAGTGAGCGGATTGTCACCACGAACGGGTGTCCAGTCCGGTCCAACGGCATGCCGCTCCTCCCTTTCCGTCCTTGCGGTCGTAGTATTTCCGGGGAGGACCAGGAATGTCCTCCGGGACCATCGCGGGTTACCGCGCGGATTCCGCCGCGCGCCGAGGGAATTTTCTCTCCCTCCCTGTCTCCGATCAGTAGTTCACGTCGTCGCCGGCGGACTTCGCCGGCGGTTTCTGCTTGAACTTGGGCGAGGCGAACGAGAAATCGACCGTGAACCGCGCGCGTCCGCCCGTTCCCGCCCAAGCGGTGGGGTCGAACTCGAGTCTGAAGGGAGCCGCGGTCCGCTTCACTGTCGCCACGGTCGGTGCCTCGACGGGGCCGGTCGCGCCGCGCCACCATGTGCCACCCGTGCCCGACTTTTCCGCCATCTTGGCCTCCTCTTTCCTTTGCTCCTCTAGCTTCGCCGCGCACTCGGCGACCCCACGCTGGGCCACGCGGGACCGAGGGTCCAGCAAGAGTGCCGCCTCGTAGTCGGCGCGTGCCTCGGCCCAGAGGCTGCGCAGGACCCGTGTTGCCGCTCGACGGAGCAGCCACTCTGGTTCGCGCGGTTCCAGTTCGACCAGCTTCGTAAACGCCTCTTCCGCGGCATCGAATCGCTCCGCGGCGACGAGACAATGGCCTCGGCCCGCCAAGCCGCGAACTGCCAGGGGATTGACCTGCAGGGCCCGGCTGAAGTCGGCCGAAGCCGGACCAAGCTCGCCCGCCAACACCCAGAGCTCCGCCCGATCAAGCAGCGCGTCCAGGTCGTCCGGCCGCTGCTTGAGAATGCTGGTCAGAACGGCGACTGCCATGGGGCGATCGCCCGCCGCGATCGCGTCCTTCGCAAGCTTCCGCAACTTCTCTAGATCATGGGCCATGTCGCCTCTTTCGATTCCTGGTCTACTGGTTCTTGGGGTTCTTGTCCGGGCTCATGTCCGCGAGCCCCTCCTTGATCAGGCGCGCGAGGTCCTCGTGAGGCAGCTGCGCCGCGACTTTGAGGATGACGAACAGCAGCTTCTCGTCCGAGATTCGAAGCCCGCCTTCCCTCTCAAGACGCTTCCGCAAATCCTCCAGTGCCGCGCGCTCGTCCGGACTCAACTTCAGCGGATCACGCATTGAAATCCCTCGGGTAATGATACGTAGGTACGTATCCATAGCTCAGCCGGCTCTATCACTTGCATTTGGCTCATGGCTATTTCCTCTTGAGCAGCGCGGTCAGCTTCTCGACCAGCTTCGCCTCGGTGTCGATGCCCTCGAAGGAGACACCCTCGCCAAGGTCCTTTAGGTCCTTTAGGTGCTTCAGGAACGCCCGGATCATCGAACGGACGATGACGGTTCGGTCCAGGTAGCCGCCTTCTTCCTTGACGATCCGGCGCTGCAGCTGGAGCAACTTATCCCGAATCGCCTTGGTGATCGGGAGGGTCGAACGTACTCGCAACTGGCTGCTCGTGAAATCGTAAATGTCGCGCGCCACCTCAGTCTCCTCGGTGTTGGAGTCGTACCTACGCATCAACATTGTACCCTGCGCCGCCCCCATGGCTATTGATTTGCCCCTTTCAAGTGTGCCGTCCGTTAGACCTTGCGGCTCCGAGAGCGTCAACGCCGACCTGCGGGAATTCTGACAAAGGCGGTGGCCCGCCGTCGGCCATCACGGTCAGGACCCGTCCGTCGATGCGCGCCGTCTTCGCAAGCTTCTCTACCCCGATGGCGAGTCTTTGGACCGCTCGATGGGTCGCGGGCATCCGGCCGGCCAGTAGCTTGCTGAGTAGGCTGCGGGAGAGCCCGGAGGCTCTGGCTACGTCGGTGATCGTTAGGCCCCCGAAGAGGTCCATCAGCCAGAGGACGCGCCGGCCGTCGAGTATTGGTCCCGAGCGTCGTCCTGCGTCGGCATCACGCGATTTCACGGGTACAGGGGCCTCTGGCACTACGGCTGGCGAGACGACCCGGTTCATGCGACGACCCTCCAGAAGACGAGGGGCGGCAGAGTCGTGCGCGATTCGAGGATCAGGCCCCCGCTACCAACCTAAAAGCATTCCCGCTGCCGGCGGACGTCGGCAGCGGGAATTTTCGTATCCGGACGACCGCACGGCCCTTTTCGGCGTCCAGGGCGATCTCCTGCACGAACCGGCGGATGAGCGCCTTCTGTTCCTCCAGCGGGCCTTTCTTGAAGGCGTTTTCGAATTCGCTCAGGATCGTGAGCACGTCGGCCGCAACCGCATCGACCCTGCCGGTCGTGGCCTTGTGCGCCTCCGCTTCGGCAAGCCGCGCCTGAAGCGACTCGCGTTCCTCGCGCAGGCTCACCAACTTGGCGTCGATGAACTCGCGATTCGCCGCCGTGATTAGTTCAAGTAGCGCGTCGGCCTTTCGCGGGATCTCCGCGAGGCGCTTACGCACGTCGGCGACTTCGCCGTCCGACCCTTTGGCCTTCGAGTGCCCGAGGCTCTGCTCGATCTCGCGATGCAGTATGAATTGGCCGCCCTCATTCGTGAACCGCGACACGCATTTCACGATCTGGTCGAGCACGGCCTTGTCGAGTCGCTCCTGCCGGATGAGGATGCGCTTGCAGACGGCCGTGCCCTTCGCCACGTACCCGCCGCAGACGTAGTAGGACGTGCGGATGGGCTCGCCGTTTTTACGGCGCTTGCCCTTGGTCCTCGTGTTGCCCTGGAACGCGCGCCCGCAGTTGCCGCATCTCAGCAGGCCCGAGAGCAAGTAGGGCGAGTGTTTCGCGCGACCACGGCGGAAGCTGGCTCCGCCGCATCGCTCATCGCGACTGTCGCGCAGCTTCTCAGCCTGGACGAACTGCTCGCGCGGGATCAGCGACGCGTGGGTGTTCGGGACGATGATCCAGTCTTCCTTCGGGTTGTAGCCGATTCGGTTTCGGTCGACGGCCAGCCGCGCAACGGCCTCGCGCTTCGAGATCCTATGGAACTTGCCGAGCGTCTTGCGGTTCCACACCGAATCGCCGACGTAGTTCGGGTTGATGAGGATCTCGCGGATCGTCGACGCGGACCATCGCCCGTCGTAGATCGACGACCACTGCTCGTTGCGCGGCGAATGCAAGCCCTCCGTGTTCAGGCGGTCGGCGATCGCGAACGTCCCGAATCCGCTCATGTACATGCGGAAGATTCGGACAACGATGGCGACGCGCTCGGGCTTGCTCGGATACAGCCGCGAGTGGTCTTTCTTCGAAATCGTCAGGCTCTCGCCCTTCGGTAGAATCCGCTGGCTGTGGCCGTCCGGCGCGAGGACCTCCTTTCGGCCGTCTTCGAGAAACCGGACGATCATGTACGGCTTGCCCGCGCTATCGAAATAGATCAGATCGAAGCCATATGGCGGCGTCCCGCCAAGCCACCAGCCGAGTTCGGCCAGTGTGACCTGCCCGCGGATCGTGACCTTGGATAGGTCCTTCGACTCCTGCCGCGCCTGCCACTGTTTCACGGGGCGGATCAGATCGTCAGAATCGTCTCCCGCGAAGTTCTCCGCGACGTAGATGACGTCGATGCGGACCTGCCGGAGCAGGAAACGGTAGTAACCCGCCTCGTCATTGTCGACGCGCCCGAAGCGCTTGACGTCGTAGACGAGCACGTTGTTCCACTTGCATCCGGGCTCGCGCGCATCGCGGATCATCTGCTGGAAGGACTTGCGGTCATCCGTGACGACCCCGCTGATCGCGTCATCGATGTAGGACTTCACAATGTCGAAGCCGTGGGCCTGCCCCCACGTCGTGATGGTTTTGCGCTGGTCCTCGATGGACTTGTCCTGCCGGTCGGTCGACCGGCGCAGGTACGCGATGGCGATCTTCTTCACGCGGCCTCCTTCGTGCTCGTGCGCGACTCTTGGTAGTGGCGGATCAACATGCGCGCGATGATACGCACGGCGTCCCACATCAGGTGCGCCTCCTCGGGCGGTGCTTCGACTTCGACAATCTCGAGCTGTACATCGTCGATCACCGGGGCGCGCTTTCTCTTACGAGACGGAAGCGCGGTGTCGGCCCCTTCACCACGGCCAGGAAGGCTCGTGAGGGAGGAGGCAGTCTCTTGACGTTCGCCAGCGCGGCCGAGAATTGCCGGAGCAGGACCGGCGGCGTCGCACGGAATGGACTCGGCAGATGCTTCGTAGCGTGGCTCCACGGAGGTGGACGCTCCCGGATCGCCGGGGCGTCGGTGTCGCCCGCTGGCTACTTCAACCGGCACGGGCTGCAATGGTTCATGCGCCTGGAGCTTTTTCCGCATATCCCATCTCTCCAACCAGACAGGGGGAGGGCGTTTTGCTCTCCCCAAGCTAAAGCACATGGCGTGGCCGGTTTGTTAACAAGAATCGCACGCTTCATATACATCACGTTGATGGATCTCTTTCAGAGGGGTAGAATTGCCCCGGGCGACATGAAGAAGACCGGTCATGGACTTCGAACTCGTCGAGAAGGGCTGGGATAAGACCATCGAACGTGCCCTATCCGAGGATCATTCGGCGCTGCGAATCGTCTGTCCCTTCATCAAAGCAGCCATCGCCAAGAAACTGCTGAGGGCTGGACAGCCCGCCTTGCTCAGGGTAATCACTCGGTTCGATCTTCGCGATTTCCTTAGCGGCGTCAGCGATACAGCGGCGCTGAGAATACTCCTCGGGGCCAAGGCCAGAATTCGGGGTATTCGGAATCTCCATTCGAAGGTCTATCTTGTCGGCCGAAGTCAGTCCATAGTTACGTCGGCGAATCTGACCACGTGGGGCCTGTCGCGCAACCATGAGTTCGGATTCGTCTCTGGTGAAGGGGCGATCTTTGCTCGATGCCGTGAGTACTTTGAGGATCTTTGGCGTCAGGCTGGCCGGGACTTGGTGATCCATGAGCTCGACCGATGGGAAAAGCGATTGCGGCGAGTTCCGCCGGACGTCTCTCGCAATAAGCCGAGCATCACGCTTCCGGACTACGGAGCCGATGTTGGCATTGAGTCTCACCCGGAAGAGCTTCTGCCGCTCGTTACCCCGACGAAACAAGCCTTTGTGAAATTCTTCGGAACGGGGAGCGATCGGAGTGACTGGGACGAGACCGTATTTGAACGTGTCGAAGGGGCAGGATGTCACCGGGAGTGCACGTACCCGAAAGGCAAGCGCCCTCGGCAAGTTGAAGATGGCGCGGTCATGTTCATGTCTTGCTTCGTGACCGACCCGAACGACATCATCGTCTTCGGGAGAGCGGTCGGAAGCCGATATCGCGACGGGCTCGATGACGCCAGCGCCCAAGATATTAAGAGACGGTGGTGGAGACGGAAGTGGCCCCACTACATCCGTGTCCAAAACCCAGTCTTTCTCTCCGGAACGCTGAGGAACGGCATTCCCCTTTCGCGATTGATGAACGAACTCGGATCTCTGGCATTCGCGTCGACGAAACGGCATGCCGCGCGGAGGAGGGGAAACACTAACCCAAGACTCGCCTATCGGCAGGCCGCGGCGGTCCTGCTGACCGAAGAGGGCCGTGATTGGCTGCATACGAGACTGGAGGCCGCGTTTCAGAGACACGGTACGATGCTGGCGAGTGAACTCCGAAGACTTGATTGGCCATGACGCTTGGACGTACCGTCGGACTACTGAGGGAAGATGTCATGAGCGCGACGCATCAGCTCCAATTCAATGGAGGGCTACTTCAGCGAGGATTCTGGCTCTACGTTTGGGAAGTGACCCAACCTGACAGGACGGTTCTCTATTACGTTGGGCGAACCGGAGACAGTTCATCGATCAACGCACAATCACCGTTCACCCGGATGGGGCAGCATCTCGGATTCGCTGCGAACAGCAACATGCTACGGACCCATTTGGCAAAGTGGAACGCCGACCCAGAAGCCTGCTCCTTTCGGCTAATCGCCCGTGGCCCAATCCTCGAGGAAGCCCGATCCCGAGAGCAGCACCATGAGCGACGAGATATTGTCGCGGCGATGGAGCGCGCCTTGGCTTGCGCGCTGGCCGACGCGGGATGCGTCGTAATGAACGAAGTTTCCTGCCGCAAGCCGCTCGACGAATCCGCTTTTGCGAAAATACGCCTGGCGTTCGCCGCAGAGATTCCAGCTCTCGGAGCCTCCGGTCGGGTTTGAATCGAGGGAAGTATCTTACGCGGCCGGCTCCTCTGCGAGTCCCTCGCGCCACTCCTTCAGCTTTTCTTCCGCTTTCGCGCCCGCGACACGCGCCGATCCGGCCGAAGTCCCGGCGATGCGGGCTACCTCATCGCTGGGAAGCTCCTGCGCTATCGAGAAGAACACCGACTGCTGCTTGGGCGAGAGCATCTCCTTTACCTCTGGCACGAGCGCGGCCAGCTCCTCGCGCACCTGAAGGGCGGCCGTCGGATCGTCGGCCTTTCGGCTGGTCCGCACGTCGGTCACCACGGATCGCAGGGCTTTGGACGCAGCATCAGCCGAGATGATCTTCCGGTCACGCCGCCTCGCAAGCCACAGCTTCTTTCGCATCTCCCGGCGGATGAAGGCGAACCAACCGTTCGGAGCGGGTCCGAGCTTACCTGTGCGGACCTGAGCGTAGAGATCAGTGAAGACGTCGGAGAACGCGTCCTCGGCGTCGTACCATCGACGGCGCGACTTGCCCGGGAATTTCTTGAGCAGCACATCGCGGAGCCCGAAGATGGCGGTGATGAATTCGTCGCACTCACGTTTGTCCATCTCTTCGGACTCCATCGAGGTCGTCATGCGTCTACCAGAACCTCTGGGCCACCGTGCGCAGGCAGAGCCTGACCCAGGCACGTTCGTGTCCGTTGAGGATCACGACTGGCCATGCCGGGAGACGGTCTTCTCGGACGGCCTTCCAGTCCGGATGTTTCAGTTCGTAGGTCCGATCCCAGCCTGCGTCGCCTCCCGCCATCCGAACGAGATTGCGGGTGGCCAGGAGAAACCATTGTTTGCCGTGCTCGTTCTCAAAGTAGGCGAAGTAGCCGTCATTGGGTCGTTCCTTGACCCAGTCGGGAATCGAGCCGCAATCTTTCGAGCGCTCGTTCCGGATCGTCACGAGATCGCCGTCCATATCTCAGCCTCCAAGCGTTGTTTCCATTCAGCCAGCAGCAGGGGCCTCTATCTAAGGGGTCCCTTCGCCCCCCGAAACGGAGGGGTAACGGAAAACAAAGACCAGAAAGTTCGCGCGACGACCTCCGCCGCGCGCCAGGGTCCGCGCTCCGCGGTCCTCTACCCGTAAAGGCGTCCGAACACCCCAAACCGGATGGGCGATGGACTGTTTTTCCTCGCATTGGTCTCTATACATGAAGGAACTTGAGGACCCCCAACCGGATGGGGATTCGCGATTTTGGTCCTCAGAAATCTCAAAAAAAAGCAGGCCACTACCCTTGAAGGCACCTGATGAGGCCGAACCGGATGTGAACTGGAAAACAGAATCCGAAGCCGGCACCCTTGCCGCGGGCGGGAGCGCCCGCGGCCCCTTCCCCTTCAGGCGCCAGCGCTATCTCTCCGCCGCCTTCCCCTTGCGCCAGCTTGTGTCGCCTCTCCCTTCCCTTCCCCTTCAGCCCGGCGGACGCCGTCCTGCCCTTGATCGCAATCAACCCGCGCGTCTGCATCTTCGGCCGTCACCATGCCCACGTCCGAGCCGAGGTCGGCGGCGTCCCGTGCACTGGTCTCAACATCGTGGGGCGCCCCGGCTACCTCGTCGCGCTGGAGGTCGAGCCCCGAGGGAGGGAGTGGGCGCTCCTGTGCGAGTGGGCACCAGAAGGATTCCCCGTTCCGCCGGTCTGGCCGGCCTCTCAGAGCGATTGATGGGCTCGATCCGAGCGCTGCGGCTCAACGCGATGCGCGTGCGATGGCATAGGCCCCCGCTCTATGGCTTGAACGCGACCGAGTCCAGGAGGTAATCACCCCGGAGACGGACAAGCGTGATCCCAGACGCGCGGATTCGCAGCGGGCCGAAGAACCTCTCCACGTCGTCGCGGACATTCCGTTCCAGAGAGACCCACCCGTTCTTCAGGAAGTCAGTCCCGAGGGGAACTATCCATTCGGAATCGGAGTGCTGCCTCGGAGCCCCGTCTTCCAGCTTGAACGTGATGAAAAGTTCCGGGCGATCTGGGCTTGCAAGGCCAACATGGACCATGAAATGGGGAGTCGGTAGCCCCTTGAGCCTCACGGCGATGGTGGACACTTCATCTAGGGAAACGGGGGGATCAAAGGGGATGTCGATATAGGCGTCACCGGTTGGATTGGCCGACTTCAACACCACCCGGCCCAATTCCGCGTCCTCAAGGAGCGCCGGTTGGAAGCCGGATGGCACCACCCGGTACGCTATCTCCTCGAGTTTCGTCGCCCGTTTGAAATTCACCTTCCTTGAGGTCGACAGCGCAGCACGAGCCTGAGGGGGGAGAAGCATCTCCAAATTCACCTCCACATTGCCGAAAGCTGGAGGAGTGTCTCGGCCGACCGCACGCCATCTCACGATTCCGATGGCCTTGGTGAGCCGTCGATTCAATTCGAACAGACACAGACGTCCCACGTAAGCCTGGTCTCCCGGATGTAGTTCCTGTTCCAGTAAGATTCTCGGCCCTTCGAGCGTTGGTTCCTGATGCCAGCCGCCGCTCTTGCCCCCCTTGTTGATTCCAAATCCAGTAGGGGGTTCGAGTGCCAAGGTCGCGATATGAACTGACGTATCGCCAGTATTGGCGAGCGAGAGATCATAACCGGGCTTGCCTTGCTCCGGCCTGGGAGTTAGCCCAGCTTTCAGATCAAGCTGAGCAGGTGATACCGTAGGCGCTGGTGCTTGTGCCGCTGCTGCACGACGTGATCGACTGAATTCTCTATTCAGGTCCTCTACTTGGGACATGAGATCGTTGGGGAACAGCTCAACCTCAATTCCCGCGTCTCGTAGGGTGAAGTACCCCTTTCCGTGAACACGAGGATCGGGATCAAGCATCCCGATGACGACTTTCTGAATTCTGCGCTCTACGACCCGGAGTGCGCACGGGATCTTGGGCGGATTGCGAGACGTGCACGGTTCCAGCGTGGTGTAGAGGGTTGCCCCGGCTACGCTTTCGTCTCGCAACTTGTTTTCTAACGCGACGAACTCTGCATGTCGCCCCGGCTCCCCCTCGCCTCGATGAGACTGGGTAAGGATCATTCCGTTCTGGACGACCACGACACCGACCATCGGGATGGTCCGCCCATCCTCCGAAACGCACTTCCTCGCCTCAGCAACAGCAAGCTCCATGAACGCGCGATGTTCATCCTTGGCTCTGGGAGCAGCGGCAAGTCGCGCCGCGCCGAACCTGGCATCAGTCTCCTGCCGGTGCACAGCAAGTGCTTTGTCCAGCAGCGTCCGTCGAGTGGCGACTTCGATGTCTCGCATCTCGCATTTTCCACCGTTCGCCGTCAGGGCGTCCGCAGCGATGGAAGCTTGAGAGTCGATCGCGGCATGGATAAGACTTCGTGCATAATCCCAGTCCACAGTGTTTTGCGCTCCCACGGAGTTCAGGATTTCGATGATTTCGGCCGTGGCCTCCCTCGATAGGTTCTCGAGGAACTGGATATCAAGCGCCAGGTACCCTTCTACTGCTATGGACGAAGTCAGCACTCCGCGAGCGTTGTACGCTTCCGCCTTTTTCTGTATCTCTGCGGGTCGTGTGAGCGCGATTCGGGAGAGTCTTGCCCTTGTCGCATCGAGAAGGGCATGTTGCAGCGCTGAAGACGGCGATGGAAGCTCGGGGCGCTCGGCCATTACGGAAGCCCCCATTTAGAACCTTGCTGGCACAATGCTGTTGGTCATTCCATCAGCGCCTTGAACACCGCGTCGGCGGGGTCCTTGTAAAACTCGATGTTGATCTTGGTCCAGATCTCGTCGGGGAGATCGTTCAGCTGGCGGCGGGCCGCCACCGGCATCAGCAGCGTCGTGGCGTGCTTGTCGACCGCGAGCTCGGCGAGTGCCACCGCGTTCGGTATGAGGTCGAGCGAGCCGCCGAGGTTGAGGGCACCGACCAGAATCGTGCCCCCGCGCGTGTTCTTTCCAACCAGACTTCCGACCAAGGCTACGAGAACGGGCAAGCCCACGCCGGCACCGCCACGGTCGGCGTCCATCGCGCGCAGCTGAAGCGAGAATTCGTGCGATCTGGGATCACGATCTCCCACCAGCTCCTTGCCACGGGCATATAGGTTCTGCTCACCGACCCGCACGCTCTCCCGGAAGGCCGGCGGCTGCGGGTGGTTCAAGATCTTCACTCCGCTGCCGGGGCCGACGGTCGCCTCGATGCGAAAGAGAGCCGGACTGCTGTCGCCGCTACCGGGGCTGATCGCCCACACTTGGCCTGGGGGAAGCGGATCGCTGTCGATCGCCTCATCGCTGTGCAGCTCGGGCGTCGAGACGAATTGCTCTACTCCCTCCGGCCCGATCGTGAAGCTGAAGTGCGTATTGCGGAATTCGCTCTTCAAGCAGCGCTTCTGCTGTTCCTTTACGCGCCGGCGAGATTCCAACGCCAGCCGGACGATCCACTGGAGATCCTCATCGGGAACCGGCATCGCGGGGTCCGGGAATAGGAGCTTCGTCAGGCCGGCCACCGTCTTGTTCACCGCTTCGATATCGCGTCCGCTCAAGGCGCCGCCCAGATGGACCCGCCCTTGCAGAACCGAAAGCCGGCTCGTCTGTCGCATCCGAGTCCAGCATTCGCTCAGGAAGTCGCTCACGAGTCCGAAGTGATCCGTCAGGTGATCGGACGGCTTCAGCTTTGGGAAATTCCATCCCGGCACGAAGGCGTGAACGCGATCCTGGAACGCCGTATCGTCACGCATCTCCTTGGGGAGCGGGCTGAGCAGATGGCCGATTCGCTGCTGCTGCTGAACATCCACGTCGAAATTGCCGACCATGACCAGCGAGCCCTCGGCGGTGATCTGCTCCTTGCCGCGGCCAAACTGCCCTGCGGCCATGTAACCCTTCATGATGTTCACGCCATCCTTCGAATCGAAGGAGATGCCGGAGATTTCGTCGAAGCAGACCACGTCGAAGAGGCAGACGAGGCCGCGCTGACCCGTGGCGTTGTTCACGAACATTTTCGCAACCGTCGCCTTGCCCCCGGAGATCAGATACGAATGGGGGGAGATCTGCTGGAACAGGTGACTCTTGCCCGTCCCGCGCGGGCCCAGCTCCACCAGGTTGTAGTTTCGCTCGACGAACGGAACCATCCGGAGCAACGCCACCCGCTGAGCGTGTTCGTCCAGCGCGGACGGCTCCAGGCCGATGGAACGGATGAGGAATTGCCGCCACTCCATGGTCGTGAATGCCTGGCGTCCCTTGGCGATGATCTCCAGGACATCCGCCTTCGACATCTGGATGGGCCGGAGCGATCCGATGCGGAAGGGCTGCCCGTTGCGCTCCTGCGCCACGAGCGGATCGTATTCGAGCGACACCTCGGCGTAGAAGCCGTCGGTGAGCATCCGCTCATTCTCCTTCACGAGCGAATCCTCGACTCGCACGTCGCGCAAGGCGAGGCTGGGCAGTTCGGCGACGTAGCAGTCGTTCTTCGGATCGAGACGAGCCTTCACGATGTCGATGAGCTTGACCGAGCCCTCTTCGCGCGCCCGCGCCTTGAAGAGTTCCTCGTCCCCGGTCCGAACCGTCCGCCCCTTGAGCTGCTTCTCGACGATCTCGAGCCCTTCCTGAATCTCCTTGTCCTCAGTGCTGGCGCAGTATCGCCCGAGCAGGAATTCCACGACATACGTGGGAACAGGGAATTGCCGGGCATATCTGCGCACCAGGTCCTTCCGGACCAGGTAGCCCTGGAACACGGATGCAGCCAGTTTGTCGAGTTGGTCCATTGGAACGGTTGCTGTGGTCATGAATCTGCTCCGACACGAATCGACCTCTGGGCCAGCACGGTCCCTTCTGAGTCGAGAAGGACCAGCACGAGGTCGGCTGTTTCGTAATCATCCTCAATCACAATGCTCACTGCGCCGTCCGACTCCACTGGCTTCGGCGCGCTCAAGATGGACTTCCCACCCGGCTGGCTGACGCGAACATCCGCACGTACGCCCGAAGTCGAATCGCTGCACTCGACCATGCAGCGCATCCGCCGCCACTTGACGGACCGAATTGCGGGGAGCGCTTTTCGGTCGCCGCCTTTTTCCACCAGAAGATCGGGGACCAGACACTCCTGAAGGCTCACCCCTCCGTGAGCGTACTCAGGGGAGTTGTTGAAGCAGGCAATACCCGGTCCAGTCGCGATGTAGTCGGTCGGATGCCAATGCCATGGCACGAGGCACAAGCCCGCACTCGGCTTGCCGGTGATGATCGCGCATCGTTTCCACCGAGTTTCCGCCAGGTGCTTCGGAAGATCCACCTTCGGTAATCCGCCCGGAAGGAACAGCCATCCGTGATCTGTGACGACGCGCACCGACTTCCATCCGGCGTTGAGCAGGCCGGTGATCTTCTCAACAAGCCGGTCCAGCTCGTCCGAGAGTTGCCGGGCGAGCTGCGCCCCCAGTTGATGACCGCGCTCGTCGATCTGGCCGCACTCGATCCAGCCGCGCGCGCCTTCCTTCAGCGGCAATCCGAGATCAGATGGATCGAGAATCTGATATCCCGACGCCTGAATGGCTTCGCGCAATAGCGGAGCTTGGACCGGTTTGCCCGAGGCCCGCAACCGCGGGGCGAAGGTCGGATCGAGTTCCTGCGCGGTAATCTCCTTGGTGACGGGCGTCACCGCGGTCTTGGCCGTGGCGGTGACGGTCGGGAGCGCGGCCCAGCGATGTCTCCTCGTCACGCGACAACCGCGACCCTCGAGGCGTTGGGTGAGGCGTTGCCCGAGGTCGAATCGCAGTCCGTCCGCGAAGAGCACGCATCCGCCCGAGGAAGCTTCGACCATGGGCTGTCCGCCCAAGCCTGGTAGCGGCCGGCGATCAATGGCGGCTTGGAATGTGCGCGCCGTCTCTTCCAACCAAGGTTCCAGCAGCGTCTTCACCGCCCGTGCGACTACGGTTTCGTCCGAAGGGCTTGCTCCGGCCATCGCCTCCCACGCGGCGGCATCCGCGATCCAACCGCGCTCCATGTACCGGCTTGCCATTTCGTCCGGGGTCCCGCCTCCGAGGGAGGTGCGAACGGTCTCCGCCAGTCGCGCAAGGGGGCCGAGCGCATTCGCCATCGGAGTCCGACCTATCTTGGCCCACACGCTGCGCCGGCGCGCGGCGTGCGACTTCTCCAGTTCGAGGACAAGCTGACATGCCTTCGGGTGAGGAAGGGCATCGAGTTTGTCCAGAGCTGTCCGGATGTCTTCTTCCCCCTTGTCGCTTACGTGAGGCCAGCGAAGCGGATCGGCGAGCAGCGGCATCGCGGGCTGCGCGCGAAGGAGCGGATCGAGAATGCCCTCGTACGCGGCGGGAGCCTCCTCGAATCGCTGCCATACTTCGGCCCAGACGCCTTCGCCTTCGGCCATGCGCTCAGCGGCCGTGATGACGCCGGCGCGGACGGGATCGAGGCCAAATCGCGCCTTGCATTGGTTGACGAAGGCGGCCCAGCGCTCGCGGCCCATACGCTGCTCAGCGTTACGAGGATCGCCCATCCAGCGCAGGAGATCGCGGACCACGTCCCCGGTCAGGAGACGGTCGAAGTCATCCGCCTCGAAGCGCCGGCCACTGAGTTGGGAAATGGGCACAAGCGCGAGTTCCCGGAGCGCCCGATGCAGGGCCTCCGAAGTGGCATGATCGCCCGCGATGTCGAGTCCCAGAGTGCGGGGAGACGTCAGGAACGCGCTGACCGTCCAGTCGCTCCCGTTCTGTTGAAGCCAGAGCGTGCCGCGGAACATCAGCTCGACCAGCGGCTGGAGACGAGCCGGGCAATCTTCGCCAGCTCGGAGGTCCTGTCTTCCGACTCCGGGCATGTAGACGATAGGAATGCGATCCGGCGGTATTGCCGGCTCCGGCAACGTCCGGTCCACGACGCAGCGAATCCACGGTGCCGGGCCGCGACGAGCCTTGGGGGAGTAGTCTCCCAGCACGATGAGTTCCTCAGCCCTGCTGTGAGCGACCTCCAAGAGCGGCTGCCACTCGCTTTCCGGATCGGTCCAGAGAATCGCGACGGGCCGCTCCTTGCCGTCTCCGCCGGAATCGCACATCCGTATTCGCATCAGGAGCTCGTCGAGGAGCGTGGTCGCGGGGGAAGTCATCGACGGCTCCCTTCCGCGGTAACCGCATCAGTCCGGGCCTGGCGCTTGATAGGGATTGAGTAGTGGAGATCATTCCAACGCTCACCGGTAAAGTCGCGGCCTCCCATGAAATCCGTTTGATGCTGCGGTTCGTTCTCCGGATTGCAGCTCCAGAACCACGGGAAGGCCTCCTTGGGGCGCAGTTTCTGGGGTTCAATCCCTCGATCCTTGGACCAGCTGATGCTCTTCGGCTTGTCGCGCAGGATTCCCGCCCCCTTCTTTCCGACGTCCTTGGCAATCATGAAGGGACGTATGTTCAGCCTTACGCCGTCATTGATGTCGGGGTCCCATCCGACCGGCTGTTCGGCCAGTGGCTTCCACCGGATGAAGAGGTCGTAAGGTGGGTCCCCTTCGAGGATCTTCTCGAATTCCTTGCGGAGTGCTTGAGCCGCCGCGAGGCGCCCGTCTGCACCAGCCTTCCCATTGCGCTGGTCCTCCCTCTGGCGATCGATCCACTCTCCAAGGTAGGCGTGTGCGATCTTCTCCAGGAGCTTCCGGCCCGCGCCATTCGGCGCCGCGAGTCCGTGGTAGTTAACGAGAACATTGAACCCGTCCTCTCTTCCGTCCCAGATGTGCCAGATGAAGGGTCGATGTTGAAAGACGGCGCAATGCTGGCGGAAAAAGTCGCATCGGAGCCACTCGGCAAGCGATTCCGCCTCAGACCCTGTCGCCACGATAAGTCCGCGTTCCTTGGCTACTGACCACTCCGGTCCGAAGGCGGCCGCAAGCAGTCGCCGGAGCGGGTCGACCGCAGGCTCTTCTCCACGGATTGAGGAAAGGCACACGACCCCGTCA
>CAZPCZ010000003.1:33361-43536 GCA_964585225.1 uncultured Gammaproteobacteria bacterium | reverse complement strand
GCCGCTCGAGCGGCTGCTTGGATTTCCTGTGCATCAGGTACTCGTCCATGCGCCTTCGGCACTCCGCAGGGTCACCGGACCGGAGCGCAAGCGTCACCTCGAGAATGATCCAATCGGGGTGTTCCTTGAAGATGGAATGACGATAGCGGAAACCACAATCCGCACCATCAACACTCGTCACTCGTACCTCGTCACTCGTCACTTGCAGGACGCGTACGTCCTGCACCACGTCCTTCATCTCCCCCCCGAAGCAGCCGGCGTTGCCTCGCACCGCGCCACCGATTGTCCCGGGGAGTGAGATGGCCCACTCGAAGCCGGTGAGACCGGCATCCCCCGCCGCACGCGCGACGGCTGCGGAAATTGCACCAGCGCCCGCAGTGACCCGTGTCCCGTCTACGGATACCCCGCGGTTCGCGAGCTGGATGACCAATCCATCAAATCCCGCATCTGCCACGAGGGTATTCGAGCCGCCACCCAGCGCGAACCATGGGACGCCCGCATCACGAGCCGCAGCGATCGCGCGCGTCACCTCCTCCGGTGTGCGTGCCTCCACGTAGTACCGCGACGGTCCACCAATACGAAAATTTGTGTGGCGCGCCATCGGTTCATGATCGCGGATGCGAAGATCCGCAAGCGCTTGGAGTGCCGTGGAAGTCGTCATGCGCGCCTATCGTAGCTCATCATGCCGTCGGTGTCGACTCAGCGTGCGCCATCGTACGTGACGCGGTATACCACGCCTGCTTTGTCATCCGAAATATAAAGCGCTCCATCCGACGCGAAAAGGAGATCACCCTGCCACGCAGCCGGCCAGCCGTCTTGCGGGACGAACGCGAGCCCGAGCGGCGCCGAGTGCGCGGGTAAGTCCACGTGACTCGGGACCTTCTCGCTGCAGTCCACACGACCGCGGGAGTTGAATGGATCGCGGACGTTCTTCCCGTAGCAATACGGCCACCCGTAGTCCGCTCCTTCGTGGAGGATGTTGATCTCATCCGGCGGGAGATCATCTCCGAGGAGGTCGCGGCCCATCTCCGTGACCCACACGGCGCCGGTGGTGGGATGCGTCGCGAGGAACACCGCATTGCGAAGGCCGCGAGCGAATGTGTGGAGGTCGCTCCCATCGAGACGCGCGGAAAGCACGGTGGCTCGCCGGGAATCGCGCTCGGCACACGCATTGCACGAGGAGCCGACGCTCACGAGCAGTCGCTCCTCGCCGCCGTCTGCACGAGCAAGGAGGAGCGTACGCGTAAAGTGGCCGCCTCCCTCTGGAAGATCAAAGAGTTTCTGGCGATTCGTCGCGCGCATGGTTTCGGGGTCGTACGTATACGACGCAACGGCAGCAGTTTCTGCGATGGAGAGCTGCCATCCATCCATCGCACGGAGCGCGAGCCCATGCGGACGATCGAGGCCGTCCACCACCGTCCTCGTTTCATCGGCCACCCCATCACGGTCACGATCCGGAAGCGCAAGGACTTTTCCCGACGACGGAACACTGACGAGTAGGGTTCCGCGACCGTCCATGAGCAGCACACGCGGCTTCCCAAGGTTCGTCGCATACGTCTCGATGGAGAGTCCCGGCGTGAGGGCGAGTGGGAAGCCCGTCGTGTTTCGTGATGGCGCTTCGCCATCGGACGGTGGCATGCGGGGATCCGCATCTGAAACCGCAGGTGTGATTGCTGCCGCCGGTAGCGTCGCCTCACGGGGAGACGGGAAAAGCGCTGGCCGCAGTCCGCGCACGTGCGGCCAAACGCGCCACGCCGCGGTCACTGCCGCGGCGCACACGATGATGACGATGACAGTGGGGAGAGGTCGACGCATGGACGCGTCATTCCGTAACCGTGCAGCATCACTTCTTGCTCAAGCCCCACCACGCGAGGTACGCGGAGACGACGAGCGCCACCCAGCTCAACCACAGCGGCACTGTCCAGCCGCCGATGACCGCGCCCCACCGGTAGAGAATGCGGGCGAGGTGGAGCACCGCGATGAGGAGAAAAATCGTACCCGTGAGCCGCGCGTACGTGCGTTGGTCCATATGTGGAAAAGTGATGAGTAAGGAGTGACGAGTGCAGTATAGCATGGTGGAACGTGAAAGCGGTCCGATGCCTGTCCGCCTCTGGCGGAGACATCGGACCGCCTCATCTCAGCGTCTTTCACCCGCAGCGGGCGAAGTGCTGCACGATGTGCGCGATGGGGAGCGTGCTGTGGCCGGTCGCATTCCCGCGCTCGCTCTCGAGCACGAGGAAGCCGCCGACGACGAGCTTCGAAAGGAGTTGGTCAGTGGCGTGCGTGCCCTCGAACCGCGACGCGCAGCCGCGGAGCGCTCGGTATGCACGCTGCAGGGTCTCCGGTTCGCGAATCGTACACGCGCGGCGCGCGCCTGGGAGCGAACTGCCGAGCTCGATCACCAGGCGGACAATTGGCGTGATGTCACGCCGCCCGTGGCAGATGACCTCGAGCCTCACGAGGCCACTCGGATTTGCCTCGAGCAGGAATTCGTCGACCGGTTCCGGACGCGTTGACAGCGGCACCGACATTCGAGTTGGTTCGGCGCAGTACGAGCACTGCGGGTTCCTGATCGGCTGGGCAACGGCGGCCGCGGGTTCCATGGTGCTTCCTCCCCTATGCATTGTTGATCTCGAAAGGACATCCAGAGTGTACGGTGAACATCTGAGTAACGTCAACTGCGACCACGGAACGGGAAAGCGGTCCGATGTCCATCGGACCGCTCAACGGCTCTGGCGCATCTCCTCCATCACGCACTCGATGAGTCCGGCGGCAATCGCGACCATCTGCCGCGTTGAGAATCCCTTCGAGCGGAGCTCGCGGTAGATCACCCGCGCGAGGAGCTTCGCGTTGCGGTCGAGTTCCGCTTCCGTGAGCGGTTGCGGCGCCGGATGTACCGTGGCGCGTCGCGACGCCTCACGTCGGTCGGCCATCGGCCACCTCCCCTTCGCGCTCGCTGGCATCATCCGGGTCCCAGCTCCCGGCAGGTTCGAGGTTCCAGCTCACGTCATGGTCGAGTACGTCGACCCACACGTACATCATCACCCAGCTGGCGATCGCGAATATGACGACGAGGGCGATCGCGCCCACGATGGCGGCGGCGATCCACGGCACGGCGAGCAGCGCGGACTCGATGATCTCCAGAAACCACATGGTTTGACCCTCCAAAGGTGCTGGTTCGATCGTAACGTGAGAGTGCCGACCGCGCAAGCGATCACTGATGGGTCGGGGCGTAGAGGTCGAGCGCAAGGTCACGGTCGACGCGGCGGACCGCTGCGGACCAACCAGGGCCGAGCACCTTCCGGATCCGATCGAGCTCCTGGCTAAGCGCAGCGTCGTAGTCGGCGGCGGACAGCGTCGTGAGATCGAGGTCTCGGAGCGCGATCCCGCGCTGCGCAGCGATGCGGTGGCGCAGTGACTGCTCGGTCACCGCGGCGTGGAGGTGGGCGGTGCCGCCGGACGTGAGCACGCGGCGGATTTCTCGGAGCGCCGCATCGCTCGTCACCCCTGAACCGATCGCTACGCCGATGACGGCGTCCACACTCTGGTCGCGCACCGGGAGTCGCTCGTAGTCACCAATCGCGAATCCCGGCGTTGGGAACGCGCCGTCGGCGGTCGGTTCCTCACGGAGGTCATCTGACACTACTTCGACGTCAATGGATATTGCTTCTTCTGGTACGCCCTGGTCGCGGAGCTGGAGGTGCTCGTATGGTGGCCCGAGCACGGCGCGGCGCGTCGGGAGCGCGATGTCCACGCCGATCGCATCGATGCCTTCGGACTGCAGGAACCGCAGGAGCTCCCCGTACCCGGCCGCGACCTCGAGCACGCGCTTGCCATTGAGCGCGTCAAGCGGGATGCCGATCCGCTCAAACCGCGGCCGCCCGGCGTCAACCGCATGCGCGAGCCACTCCGCCTCTGCTCGCTGGAGGCGATCGGAGACTAACGCGCACGCTGCGCACGGCCGCGGCTGCCCGTGCCGATCGCAACGGTCTCCACCATGTTCGAAATGATCGGGCATAGTATTCCTTCGCTTGTCCAAAGTCGGATTGAGAGCACTTGGCCCTCAGCGAACTTCGAACTCCGTGAAGTGTTTCGGCGAGCCGTTCTCGACCTCGACGTGCGTCACCTCCGCGAGCGTCGGTCCGGTGTTGCACCAGCCGACGAACTCGTCGAGCGCTGATGTCTCGCCCTCGGCCTCGATGGAGACGCTCCCGTCTGGTTCGTTCCGCGCGAAGCCCACGAGTCCGAGGCGCTCCGCGCGCGCCTTCGCCGAGGCGCGGAAGAACACGCCCTGGACCCGGCCGTGGACGCGAATGGTCCGGTGCTCAACCATGCGTGGCAATCTACCTTACACCACTGCAGGAATGTTGACAATCATTGACATTCCTGCTACAGTAATCCGACTCTGTGTGTGCACGGATGATTTCCGCGCAGCAAAGAGCAGCGCAGAACCTTACCACAACGAAGAAAGGCAACTGGAAGGAGGAATCGAGTCGTGCAGAGAAAAACAATCATCACCGTGGCGGTGGTCACGGCAGCAATGATCGGCTGCGGGGTGCAGGACAGTGCTCCGCGATCCGGGTCACCCGGGCAGTCGCCCCGTCACACGTGGACCTCAACGTCGCCGCCGTCGGACAACCGACCGACGCGCGACGAGCGCATCGAGTGCCGCGAGGACTTCGATTGCTGCGAGAACCCGAACGTCCCGTGCGGGCGTACGTGCGACGCGGGCGTGTGCGTCGCCACACCGACCCCTCCGCCGGCAGAGGAACCGCCTCCCGTGGAGGAACCGCTTCCCACAGAGGAGCCGCCCCCGGCAGAACCGGCGATCGACCTCTCGGTCGCGTCGAGCTGGCGCACCGACGACCTCCTCGACCTCCCGGATGGGACGCCCGCGCTCGTGCGGACGGTCCTCGACGGGTTCGCTGCGACGGACTTGTCAGTCGTACTCCGCGGGTTCGTCGAGAACCCGATCACGGGCGATGCGCGAGATCCGTACCTCCTCCTGGAGACGGATCCCTCGGATCAGCGGTGGACGCTCACGAACGGCCCAGCGGCCGGCATGTCCGGCTCGCCGATCATCATCGACGGCCAGCTCGCCGGCGCGCTCTCGTTCTCGGTGGGCGACACCGTCGCACCGTTCCTGTTCGTCGCGACACCGATCGAGAAGATGCTCAGGGTCGACGCATCCCCGGTCGAGGTCGCCTCGACGGATGGCGCAAGTGGCGGCACCCCGCTTGATGCGGTGCTCACGCTCCCGAACGGCGCCACCGCGTGGTTCGACGGCAGCGACTGGTTCGACTATCGCTACGTCACGGTCCCGGATGACGATCTCGGGATCTCCGGCGTCGGGACGACCGATGAAGCGCCCGCGCTCACGCCGGGGAGTGCGATCGCGGTGCTCCTCATCAGCGGCGACATCCTGAACCTCGGTGGGATCGGGACGGTCACTGCGGTGGATGGCGATGCGGTCTGGGCGTTCGGGCACCCGATGTTCGGCACCGGTCCGCTCGGGCTCCCGTTCAGCGCCGCCGAAGTCATGGCGGTCGCATCGAACCCGGTGTTCGGCGCGTACAAGATCGCGTCACCCGCCGGCGCGCTCCTCGGTGCGATCACTGAGGACCGAACGGCGGCGATCGCCGGACGGTTCGGCGCGCTGCCGCCGGTGATCGCGACCCGGTCGGTCTCGACGTACGGCGGCGCGACGCAGGAGGTCGCGCACACGACCGCGATCGTCGCCAATCCGTTCGCGACGGCGAACTTCGCGGCGTTCTCAATCGTCTGGCCGATCACCGTCCAGCGGGACCGCGCGGACGCCGGCTCGATCGCGTACGACCTCACGTTGACGTTCGCGGAGACCGACCTCGTCGGACGACGCCGGGACATCACTTCGACGCCGTTCTGGGCGGAGGCCGAGCTCTTCTTCGAGATCTTCCCACGCATCGCGGAGCTCATCGGGGCCGCTCGCATCCCGCTCACGCTCGAGCGGGTTGAACTCGAGGCGGAGGTCTCGGATCAGCGCCGGGAGCTCACGATCGACGGCATCGAGGTCGCCGACCGGATCGAACCGGGCGACGAGCTCGTCGTCGCGGTGTCGCTCCTCCCGTTCGACTCGACGGAGCCGGTCACGCAGGCGCTCGTGCTCGAGATCCCGGAGGACTTCCCAACCGGGGCTGCGACGCTCGAGATCGGTCCGGAGACGATGGTGCAGGAGCCGGAACCCACCCGACCGGACGGCGAGGACGACGTTCCGGACACCGCGGAGGAAGTCATCGCGGCATTCAACGCGGCGCCGCGCCGTCGGGTGCTCGTCGCGCAGCTCAAGCCCATGGCGACTTCGATGCCGGTGGATGGGTGCCCACTGCCGGATGAACCGCCTGCGGAGGAATCGCCGCCGGAAGAGATGGGGGGTGGTGGAGGAATCCCAGCACCGCCATCGGAGACGTGCCCAGCAGCGCCGAATCCGGACGAACCGCTACCTCCCCCACCCCACGTGCGAGTGGTGGTGGAGCTCGACGCGGTGGTCGAGGGCTTCGAGTCGGAGCAGGTCGAAGTTGTCGATCCAGCAACGCTCTGACGGAAACACGTGAACACACGACCGGTCCGATGCACATCGGACCGGTCATCCATTTCATCGCACAATGCGTACGCGGAGGCGTTCCACGAGCCCGCGGGCGACGCGGTCGTTCTCGCCGGCACCCATGCAGACGACGACGTCGCCTGGCTGCGCGTCGCGGGCGAGCGCTTCGACGGTCTGCTCGACGTTGCCGCTCGCGATCGCAGGACTGTTCGCGTGAATCGCTGCCACGAGATCGGAGGTGATGCCATGAGCAGTATTACTGTCTCCGCTTGGCCCCACCCCCGCTCCTCCTTCGCCTCGGTTTCGGGGGACGAGATGCTCCCCACGCACCCCCTCCCGCTCCCCCTCCGCAAGAAGGGGAGGGACCTCCCGCGCGGAACCGAAGATATCCATGACGTACGTTTGGTTCGCGCTCACGAATGCGGTTGCAAATTGATCCTTGAGTGCGATCGTTCGTGTGAACGTATGCGGGTGGAACGCGCAGAGGATCCGACGCCCGGGGTACCGCTCGCGCGCGGCGGCGAGTGTCACTCGAATCTCCGTGGGATGGTGTCCGTAGTCGTCAATGACGACCGTGTCTCTAGTGTCCAACATCGAATGTTGGACACTCCCAACGATCTCAAAGCGGCGCCGCGTCCCCTGGAATGAGGCCAGCGCTCGGAGCGCGACATCACGTGGCACTCCGAGCCGATCCGCGGCCGCGAGCACGCCGAGCGCGTTCTGGACATTGTGCCGCCCGGGAATCTGCAACGTGATTGCGTTGGAATCCTCCCCCTCTTGCTCCCCCTCCGGCCTGGAGGGGGAGAAATTGTTTTTCGTTTCCCCACTCCGATGGCCATCGGGGGGGGGCGAGGGGGGGAGGGTCAATCCGTATGGAATCGCGGTACACCGCGCTGCTCGCGCAACCTCGACAACTTCGGCATCGTCTGCGCACGCCACCAGGAAACCATCGGCGGGGATACGAGCAACGAAACGGCGGAAGGCGTCGACGTATGATTTGGGCGTCCGGAAGAAATCGGGGTGGTCGTACTCAATGGACGTCAGGATGACGCCGTGCGGCTGGAGGTGGCGCAATTTGTCCTGGTACTCGTCCGCCTCGAGCACGACGATATCCGACTGGCCGATGCGCGCATTGCCACCGAACCCGCCGAAATGTTCCCCAGAAAAATTCTGGCGGGTAAACTGTGGAACTTCTGCGCCCACGATAACGGTCGGATCCAACCCCGCTTCGGCGAGCACCCACCCGAGCATGGCGGTCGTCGTGCTTTTTCCATGCGTCCCACAAACCGCAATCCCCTTCCCCGCGTTGAACACCTCGGCGATGGCCTCCGGATAGGTGAGCACACGAAGTCCGCGACGCAGTGCCTCGGCAACCTCCACGTGATCCGCGTCGTACGCCGTTGAACATACGACGAGATTGGTCTCTGTGGGAATGTTATCCGCCGCAAATAGTTCCACGAACGGAATACCTGCGCGCCGCAAAACATCATCGGTGTAGAACCGCTGACTCGTATCCGATCCGGACACACGAATCCCCCGCCCGGCATACACCTGCGCGAGCGCGGTCATTCCCGCGCCCTTGATGCCGATGAGGTAGGCGGAGGAGATAGAGGAAATAGAAGGCGTAGAGGGGTAAAGGTGTAGAGGTGTAGAGGTGTAGAGGTGTAGGTGTATGCGCCAGCTTGCCAACCGTATCGTATCGCGTCAAGCTGGAGACAGGAAGTGTCCCTGACTCACTGAATGCCCGAATCACTGATTCACTCATCGCTATGCTCTCCTGGCTTCGCTACCTCACGCTCGTCCTCATCCTCCTTGTGCCGACCGCCGCGGTCGATGATGTCCTCGGCGGTATCGAGTCGATCGGCTGGCGGTACACCGCGCGCGTCCTCCTCCTCATCGTCGCGCTCGCGTTCATCCGGCTCATTCCGCCACCGGTCAAAAGCAGCTAATGCAGCACCTCACGTCCACCGATCCCGATCTCGCAGCGCTCATCACTGGCGAACTCCATCGCCAGCAGGAGACGCTCGTGATGATCGCCAGTGAGAACTACGTGTCCCCCGCGGTCCTCGAGGCCGCGGGCTCGGTGTTCACGAACAAGTATTCGGAAGGATACCCGGGCAAGCGGTACTACACCGGAAACGCATGGGTGGATCGTGTCGAAAATCTCGCGCGTGACCGAGCGAAGGCGCTGTTCGGTGTCACCCACGCGAACGTGCAACCGTACTCCGGCTCCCCCGCGAACCTCGCAGTGTGCTTCGCACTCCTGAATCCTGGCGACAAGCTCATGGGGCTCCACCTCTCATACGGTGGACACCTCACGCACGGTTGGAAAGTGAGCGCCTCCGGCGTCTACTACAACGCGATTCCATACACGACGAACACCGAGGGCTGGCTCGACTACGATGCGATCGCCGAGCTTGCGCGGAAGGAACGACCGAAACTCATCTTCTGCGGCGCGACCGCGTACCCACGGACGATTGATTTCACGCGATTTGCCGCGATCGCGAAGGAAGTGGATGCGTACCTCGTCGCTGACATTTCACACATTGCGGGGCTCGTCGCAGGTGGTGCACACCCATCGCCAGTTGGATATGCGGACGTCATCACGACGACAACGCACAAGACGCTGCGCGGGCCGCGCGGCGCGATGATCCTCTGTAACGGCGAGCCGTCCGAACCACTCAGACCACCGCCCGAACGCTCGCGGAAGTACCTGCCATCGCTCATTGATCGCGCGGTGTTCCCCGGGCTCCAGGGCGGCCCGCATGACCATCAAACCGCCGCGATTGCCGTTGCGCTCAAGGAGGCGTCCGCTCCGACGTTCAAGAATTACGCGCGACGCATCGTCGAAAACGCACGAGCGCTCGCGGACGCACTCACCGCTGCGGGCGGGCGGCTCATCACCGGCGGCACCGACAACCACCTCCTTCTCCTGGACGTCACGACGTTCGGGACAACCGGGAAAGTCGCCGCGGATGCGCTCGAGCGTGCGGGAATCTCCACAAATATGAACGCGATCCCAAACGATCCGCGGAAACCGTACGATCCCTCCGGCATCCGCCTCGGCACGCCAGCGCTGACGACACGCGGATTCACGCCTGACAACATGCGCGTCGTTGGCACAGCGATCGCGGACGTCCTCCGACACCCGATGGATGAGGCCGTCGCAACCCGAGTCCGCACAGCGGTCCGCGAGCTCACGGAAGCGCATCCGCTCTACACGAATCTCTCCAGCGACCACACGTGACGTGGTTGCGTGGTCGGTACAAACAGGAGCCGGTCCGATGGAGATCGGACCGGCTCTTTCCACATTCATCCTTCGTTCGATTACGTGACGGTTGGAAAAATCTGATACTCGGCGCGTAAGCGCTGCACATCGTCATCCGAGAGCACCCGGCGTTCCTTGAGCACGCTCGCGACGAACAGCATCGCCCCCTCAAGTTTTCGCATCTTCACGATAAGGTCACCCTTGAGGCCGAAGAGCTTCTCATCGAGGTACGATTTCGTCACCATCGTCGCGCCAATTGTCGTGAGACGATTCTCAACTTTCCCGAGACGGTCCTCAACTTTCCCGAGACGGTCCTCAACTTTCCCG
>CAZPCZ010000003.1:4013-33261 GCA_964585225.1 uncultured Gammaproteobacteria bacterium | reverse complement strand
CTCAACTTTCCCGAGACGGTCCTCAACTTTCCCGAGACGGTCCTCAACTTTCCCGAGACGGTCCTCAAATATCGCTGTGGTCACGGTTGCATCGAATCCCTCCTTCACGGTACGCGCGAGGAACTCGAATTGCTCGTCAAAGTACTCCTTGGTGAGCGGAATATCCACACGATCACACGGTCTTCTCGGGAATCGGGATCTCGTACTCGATGCGCAGGCGATCCACCTCAACACGAGAGAGAAGCCCCCGATCTCGAAGCATCGACGCAAGGCAGGAAAGTTGACGTTCCAATCTCCGCATTTCCCCCACAAGTTGCGCGTCGTCGTGTAGGTCGGTTGGTCTCGTATTCACCATACGATATTCATCGTAGCAGCAACGCTCACAAACGCTCCAGCGTATTTGTCAAGACATCGGGGAGTTCCTCAATCGCCACCCGTTCCTGTTGCATGGAATCCCGATCCCGCACCGTCACTTTCCCATCGTCTATTGATTCGAAATCGACCGTTACGCAGTACGGGGTGCCGATTTCGTCTTGGCGGCGGTAGCGGCGGCCGATGGACCCGACATCGTCGTAGGCGAGCATCCAACGCTTCCGCAATTCTTTCGTGATCTCGCGCGCTTTCGCGGTAAGCGGCTCCTTCTTTAAGAGCGGCAGGACGGCGACTTTGATCGGGGCAAGTTCTTTCGGGAGACGGAGCACAACCTCAACCTCTTTCGCGCTCTCGGTCGTCGTGGTGCGCCCGCCCTCGATCTCGTGGTATGCCTCAAGGAGCACGACGAGCATAGTCCGCTCGACCCCAAACGTCGGCTCGATGACGTGCGGGAGGAATCGTTCCTTTTTCTCCGCGTCGTAGTACGTGAAGTCCTGCTTCGAGGCCTCCTGGTGGCGCTTGAGGTCGTAGTCCGTCCGGTACGCGAGGCCGTAGAGTTCCTTCATTCCGAATGGGTACTGGTACTCAATATCAATTGTGCGCCGCGAGTAGTGCGCGCGCTCCGTCGTCGGGATCTCCGTGAATGAGCAGTGCGCCTCATTGATCCCGCACACGCGGAGCCACTCGTGCATGAACGCGATCCACTCGTCGTACGCGCGCTTCCAGTCATCCTCGCGCACGAAGTACTCGAGCTCCATAATCTCGAACTCACGCAGGCGGTAGAGGAATTTCCCCGGCGTGATCTCGTTGCGGAACGCTTTCCCAATCTGCGCGATGCCGAATGGGAGCTTCTTCCGCCCAATCTCCTGGAGGATCGGGAAGTCCACGAACATCCCCTGCGCGGTTTCCGGACGGAAGTACGCGGTCGCTGCGGTATCCTCGGCCGGGCCGACGAACGTCTTGAACATCATGTGGAAGGGGCGCGAGTCCGTGAGGTCCTCGCTCCCACATTGGGGACATGCGAGCGACTTGCCCGGACGAACGGGAAGGTCGTCGGTCCGATGGCGCGTCTTGCACTTCCGGCAATCCACGAGCGGATCCGAAAAGTGCTCGACGTGGCCAGACGCCTCCCAAACTTTCGGGTTCATGACGAGCGACGACTCAAGCCCGATGACATCGTCCCGCTGCTGCACGACGCGCTTCCACCACGCGCGCTTAATGTTGTTCCGCAGCTCCACCCCAAGCGGCCCAAAATCGTAAAACCCCCCAATGCCGCCATACGGCTCAGAGGACGGGAACACGAACCCCCGCCGTTTGCAGAGGGATACGAGTTTGTCCATGCGATCGTCCATAGTCCCATAGCGTACTGCACTTCGTGATCGAATGGAATAGGAAAAGAGACCGCAGGAGGCGGTCCCTTTTTCGGCGTGCCGGTTCCCGGGGTCAACATCCTGATGGGATGTCCGGATACGCCCGGCGGTACCGCAGGAGTAGCTCGGGGGGCACCGGCGGGTGGCCGTCGTACGTCCGCACGACATCGAGTGCGGCGAGTGCAACGTACCGCGTTCCGCTCACGATCCGATCGTGATCTGCGCACGCACCGCACCGGATGGTCGTGGCATCGAAATCCGAGCCGCCGCGTGGATTGGTCAGCGCATCGAAAACGCGCTCAGGAATGAACGGATCCGCCGTGTGATTGTTGCACCGCCCGCAGATGTGGCGCGTCATGGGGCACCTCCTCTCGTTTCGTTGACGCTCTGGGAAAGGAACGATCGTGCTCTGTGCCCATGATCCCACGCGGTGTCATGAAAACTAGCGACGGGACAGGAAATTACCCCCGCTCCACCCATGCGATACGGTGGTTGCCTGGGGTGAACAAGAGTGAGTAATCCTTCCGAAGACCGCCGGTGACGCGAAGGCCGAACGGCTGACCAGTGTGGCGTTCCACCGCGGACGTGAACGGTCGCACCACCTTTGACTCAAGTTGGTTTCGATCGTCTCGATAGGAAGACGGCGGGAGGTCGTTCGGCGCGAATGTGTGCTTCCGTGCATCCGCGAGGAGCTTTCGGAGGAGCTCGATCGTCTGCTTCGTCGTGTGGAGCTCAGTCGAATCGAGCGGGGTCCCGCGAATGTAGATCCGATTCTCCCGTTGGTCAAGCGCAATGTCGTACGTCGCACGTTCGCGCTCCCACTGTTCGTCCGCGTGGAGGAGCGTGCCGGTGAGCTGACCGCGCTCGTGGACGCGGACGGTGACGGTCGAGCCGTTCACATACGATGACCGCAGCCCGCTCGCGAGGTGTTGGTGCACGCGCACACCGTCCGACGGCAGCCCACCGTCACACCACGACGCGTAGTGGCAGTGGACCTCCTTCTTCGATTCTTCCTGGATCGCCGGAAGCGCTTCATTCAAAACCGTCTCGAGCGAATTCAACGGGCCGAGCACCATGAGGCTACCATGGATGCCGGGCCCGATGAGGCGGCTCGCGGTACTCGTCTCAGTCATTCGACTGCCGAAGAGACGGAGGATCGTCCGCGGTCGGCTCACCGCGAGCGGCGAGAGCCCGACGAGCCGAAGGAGATCCTGGCAGACATTCTGGCTGTGGAAGAACTCCCGGAGCACATGCACGGTCGCGCCGTACTGCAAGAGATCGTGCAGAGCTTTGAACACGACCATGGAGTGCGTCACGGACGGTTCGCGGTACGTCCGGAACATCGTCATGCCCGCAGACTGCTGCGGGGTCTCCCGTGCGAGCGCGAGGAACTGCGGTGTTTCGCGGAAGGCGATGGGAGCGAGCGCACTGAGGTATGATCGGGCAAACGCAGCGGACTCATCGAGGCGCACCTTGAATGCGCCGCGCGTCTTGTACACGGCGGTTGACGAACCCTCCTCGCCGACGTACACGAGCGCGATATCAATTGGCCAGTACGGGAACTGGTCGAATGGGAATATCTCCTCCATGCGCACGGCGCGGAAGAAGAGGTTCCCGGCGACGTTGTAGTACGATGCGGGATCATCGATCCCGAGGTCGCGGTAGTGATCGAAGAGAACCGGATCCTTCTCGCGGAAAAATGCGATCGGGTACCGACTATCCATGATGGTCGCAAGTGCGAGGTCGCCATCGGTCACCCATGCGGCGATTGCAGATTCGATCTGCAGCGTGAGCTTCCAGAGTTCGGGGAACCCTCGCATGGTCGTGAGCGATGCGGTCGGTGCGTGAGCGATCGCCTGCATGTCCTCCGGCGTGAGCACGCCGAGATGGAGGAGCCACGCGGTCGCCATCGGGACCGCGCAGAGTGGATCCGCGTTGAGCCCCCGGAAGAATGGAATCTCCGAGATACCCCAGATCCGCGCGTGCGGCGCCTTACCGTAGCGCTTGGCGACCGCGGCAAAGATATCGAGGAGGAGCAGTGTCGCGCGCGAGTGCTCGAGGTCAACGAACGTACCGCGCTCTGGGAGGTAGTACTGGAGATCGCCCCATGTGACTCCCCCATCCGATCGCGGTTCGACGCCGATGTGAAGACGGAACGGAAGCTTCGAGTTCAGTCCGATGCCGCCGGGTCCGACGGCGTACGTCGGCGACCACCGGAGGATCGCCGGCGCGGACACGACGGTCGGACATGCTCGGTAGAGCCGTTCGTAAATCGCGCGATGCCGCTCCTCGAGGAGCTTCGAATTGGCGTGGGCGTGGTGCGCTGGGGTCATACGCTGATTCCTATATGGTCGGTTCCAATCTTTCAGAAAAATAGAGAAACGTCAAGCAAGGCGCTCTGTTGAGCGAAGAAAAGTTTCAACCCCGACGGTATATATACCATCGGGGTTGTGAGGCGTCCCGGCTCAGGGGTTCAGCTGCTGGAGGGGCCCCCGCGTGAAGTCCGGCAACATCGGCATCGCCTGGATCGGACGATCCTTGCCGCAGCACGCCAGGAGGCAGGCCTCCTCGTCGCCGCGCTGACAGCGCATGACCATCTGCTGATCGATCTTGAAGAACTTCGTCTCCGTGAGACCGTACTTGTCCGTGGTCGTCTCGCACGCGTCATCGAAGTCGATGTCTCCGGCTGCGCTGAGCTCGCCGCGTCCGAGCGCCTCCATGATCTTCTCCTGGCGACACGCGTTGTACTGAACGAGGACGAGGTTCCGACTCAGCGTGTCGGTCCGGCGACGTCCGTTCGTACAGGAGATTTCCGGGTCCTGCATCTCCTCGCAGATGATCTGCGCGTACTTCTTCTCGCTGCGTCGGCACGCGGTGAGCGTGGTGGCGACCGCGATGACCGCGGCGGTGATGATGGTGATCGTTCGCATGGGAACCTCCGGTTGGGAATGAGCGATACGACCAGCATCGCGCCCTCCTGCAGGAAAACTAGCGACGCCGGCACCCATTGGCGAGGCGTGCGAGCCACGCGGCGTACTGCTCGACGCTGGTCGACGCGTCGCTAGTTTTCCGGACCCCTTCCCGTACGCTCGAGGTAGCTCGTTCCCAACACGAGGAGGATCCCATGCGTATCCCTGCACCGATCGCGATAACCGTGATGATTGTGGCCGGTGTCGCCGTTGGAGTGGACGCCAGCGCACAGCCGCGCGTCGACCCCTTCACCGCACCACCCTTCTTCCCGTCTGGCATCAGCCGCCTTCCGAACCTCCCTGCAGCGACGGCAGAAGTGACCGGACTCCGGGCCGTTCGGTGCAACCTCGTGCCGCAGCTCAACAGTGCCGTGTTCGTCACCGCAGACCTCGGGTACGCGATCGCTCCGCGCGGAGATCCGCCGGCAGCGATCGCATCGCTGCTCCACGGTGCGCTCGCCCGGCACGGGTGGACGCTCGCGCAGTACCGTCGGTCGCTCGCGACGCTCGAGGTCGCGACGGATTTCCGACGGAAGTCGGCCGCACTCCAACGCGTCGCGCAGACGATCGGCATTCCGGCGTGGGAGCGCTGCGACCAACCGGACCTCACCGCACGACCGACGCAGAACTGCATCCGTGCGCAGGGCGCAGAGATCATCGCCGATCTGTCACCGACCGCCCTCGCGGCACGTACCGCGGACGAGGATCTCCTCACGTCCAATCTCCACGACACGGTGTTCTGGCTCGGCACGGTCTACTGCACATGGTTCTCGGAGGCGTACCAGATCGACTGGGCGGCAGCCGATGCGAACATCCAAAGCTCACCGATCACCTGGCTCCTCGAGCACCCGGAGGCGTTCTGCAGCGGCGTGGCGACCATCGCGCAGGAGGGATTCTGTACGATCCTCATGCGCGGCCCTGGCGTCGAGGAGGTCGGCTCGAAGGGCCTCCAGACCGCGTGCCGCGCGCTCACCGGACCAGCGTACGACGTTGGGTCACGCGTCGGCTCGGCGATCGGCCGCTGGCGGAACCGCAACTTCCTCGAGCGCGCTGAGCACGGTGTGACGGTCGCGGGGACCGCCTTCGACGTCACCGCTTTCGGCTGCAAGCGGCTCCTCAAGGGGGTGTGCAAATGGCTCACCGAAGCGCCGACGCGAGCGGGGCGCGACCGATGCATTGCAGACCTCCACCGCCTCCGCACGTCGCTCAGCCAACCGGCACCGAACGACCGGAGCGTCGACGCGCTCGAGGAACTGCTCGGCCGACCGCTCGAAGAGTAGTAGAACGCCCCCGATGATCATCGGGGGCGTCATGCTGTTCTCTCACACGCTCACGGGGTACGGTCCCTTCGGGCGGAGGATGAGCCACCGCCCGATCTCCCACACCGCGCGCCATACCCAGCGGTACGCGTACGTCACGCCGAACGTCACCACGCTCACGAGGATGGCAGCCCCGAACCCCACGGCGACGGCGTGCGCACCACCGGTGATCCCGAGGAGCAGCGCCGCAGTGCACCCACCGATCGTCGCGATGCCCAGCACGCCGCCAAGGCAGGCGACCGCGATCGTCACCATGATGGGAATGCCTACCCACATGATGTCCGCGAAGAGTCGGGCATTCGATCGCGCGAACCCCGCGCGGACGAACACACCGACGGTGCTATCACGGACCACTGCGGCGGTTTGCGTGAGGCCTTCGCCGATCGAGAGCGGATGTTCCTCGACGACTGTTCCGTCCGGCAACCGTTTCGTCGCTGCGCGTCCCGGGATCACGAGCTGACGGTTGAGCGCCTGGCTCGCGCCACCCCACCACGCGTACTCCCCAATCTCCGTCTTCCACCAGTCACGGAGGAGTTGAATCCGCGGATTCCCGGAGTACCATGGCAGGAACGCGCGGCCGAACCAGAATGCGGCGAGGACGAACCCGAACACGAATGCCGATGCATCAATGACGTCGAAGAGCGCGCGGTGGTTGTGCATCGCCGCTGCCCCCGCCGTCCGCGTGACCCATCCGAACACGAGCGCGCCGGTGCTCACGACGGAAATCCAACCGAGTCGCGGCCAGTGCCCGATGCTCGACCACGCGTACGTGAGCCCCGATGGCCACTCCGGTCCGGTCAGCGGCGTGTGTACGCCCGGCGGAGTCCGGTGCGCGTTCCGGAGGTACCGGAACGGAACCCATGTGAGCGCGAGGAGCGCCGCAGCCAGGAGAATACTCAACCCGGCGACGATCGCGAGGCGCTCCCAATCAACCCCACTGTGACGGAGCCCTACCTCCTTCGCGATGACCTGCGCACCGAAGAGCGAGAGGATCGCCGTGAAACACCCGAAGAGGAAATCGGCGAAATCGCACGGCACCGCGAGCGGCGTTCCTAGCGGGGGATGCCCGTACGGAATCACGTGTACCCGACCGCTCGCATCGGTGTACTCGTACGTTGCAGCGAGCCAGCACGGTGACCACATGGTGCACCTCCTTACATTGTGAATGAACCTCCTCCGCACCGATCCCGGGCGGGATCGAGGCGGGGGAGATGCTCCGATCCTCGACGCTGCGAGTATCGGAGCGATGTGCTACTTGGGAACGGGATCAACGGTATGGAGCGGGAGGAACCGGATGGCCTCCGACTTCACGCCGCAGCCGGTGAAGAAGGGTTTCCACCGCCGTTGAATGCCCTGCAACGTGCCCGCGGTCGTGCTCACGTACGCCGTCACGCGCGTGGCTTCGGGGAATGCGAACTCGTTGTCCGTACACCACGCGGCGAGCTCCGCATCCGTATGGTGCCTCCTTCGTCCGTCGAGGATCTCCTCGAAGTCGCTGATGTACGTGAGGTGCACCGCGCTGGCTCCGGGCGGAATGATGAGAGCCGCGGCTTCGGTCGCGCTGACGATGTCCGTGGTCCATTCCGATGGGTGCTTCTCGATACCGACAATCGCCGCCTCGATTGCTGCGCGCTGCTTCGAACCGTGCTGCTCCATGTCGGTGCGCCAGCTCCGAAACTGGGATCGCCAGCGATCGATTTCGACGAGCTGCGCTGGGGTGAGTGCGAGGGGATCTGTACTCCCCCACTTCTCCGGCGGCTCTGGCATCCGTTCGTAATCGATCTCGACACTCCGTCGGTACGTGGATGCACCGAAGCTCCCCGATCCCAAGCTTATGATCGTCGTATGGGTGCGCGCGGGCGGCGCCGCTTTCGGGTCGAAGAAATCGCGGAGCACATCCCGGATTTTCGCGACCAATGTACTGCGCATCCCCTTGCACCTGCGACAGGTGCGACTCGGGGGATCGACGACGGAGCCGGAGATGTCGGCGAGCACGGCGCGTACGGTCGTGGGAGTATGATTCTCGAACTCCGCACGCGCCGCATGCACCTCCTCCGCGGTGATTTCCCGCACAGGTTCGGTGGCCTCCGGTTTCTTGTCGGATCCGTAGAGCGCCTGCCGCCCTGCGTACACGACAATGCCCGCGCCAGCGAGCGCCACGATGCCCATGACCGCTTTCGTGAGTATCGAATTCATGACGAAACCTCCGTTCGTGTCGAGGCGCCCGCTGGCGTCGAGGCCCCATTCGATCCCGGCTCTATCGCCGTGCTTGTCGGTGCGGCCGTGCCCTCCGGCGTGGAGCCGTGTGTCGTCCCGTTCGTCTCGATCCCGACACCCGTCGCCGGAGCGCTCGGCGGCGCGCCTGACGCCTCTGCTGCTGGAGGCAGCGTGTTGGCCACGATCTCCACCGGAGTCCAGAGGCGGCGCCAGAACGCCGCAACGGCACGAGACGGTCTTCGGATGATGATCTCCAGGAGCTTGTCGAGGAGCTCCGTCACCCAGGTGGCTGCCGTCCCCACAATGCGCACGATCCCCCACACGACGAAGATAGCGGCGGCGACCGCGAAGAGCACCGCTTCGATGATCGCCGCGAGGAGCACACTCACGACGAATGCGATCGCAGACCACACCGCACGCACGACCGAACCGACGGCCTCCCAGCGCCGATGGACCGACGCCCCAATGGTCGGCGCGATCGTTCGGAACCCCCGCACGACGAGCCCGATGAGGAGCGTCGTGAGGCAGAGCGTCACTGCGGTGACGAGGGTGAACAGTGTCCGTGTACGCGCGATGTCACCCTGCATGGCTGCTCGTTGGTGCTCCGAGAGCGTCTGCTTGAGGAGGTCGAAGTCCAGCTGGAGGGTCATCGCTCGTTGGTTCACGAGCGCGAGTTCCACCCACGCGACGAACACGAAGAGGAATGCCGCCACCACGAAGAGCCGGAGCGCGTGCGCGCCGGAAAACCCCTTCGCTCCAGCGGCCCGGTAGGCGTGCTCGGCGACCGCTCCCGCGCAGAGTTCGAGCCCCACGAAGACGACAGCGAGGACGAGCGCGGCGGTGATGAAGACATGCCCACCCACCTCGACCGTTCGGCTGATGAGCTGCCTCGGGAGAACGGTTTCCGCTGCGGTGTACACCATCCACGCATTTCCGTATGCGCACCCGAGGAGCGCGACGAGCGCGAACAGGAGCCAGAGAAATACGATCGTCTGCCGAACCTGTTTCGTGTTGGCCATCTCACACCTCCGTATCCGATGGGGTACTGTTGCCGGATGACTGCATGAGGTCACGGATGCGCGGCAGCTGCCGACCGATGACCCTCTCGAACGCATGGTGCACACGCAACCACCATTTCCGGAGCACGCCGATGATCTTCGCGCGCATGCTCGCCTTCCGCCTCGGGAGCGCGTGGAGGTCGACGAACAGCGCGCCGTACCCTGCACCGATCCGCGCGACCGCTGAGCCGATAGCATCCGTCGCTTTGGCAATCACCGCGAACACGAGGTCTGGGAATAGGAGTACCGCGATGAGGTATACCGCGCCCGCAATGAGCACGGCGATCGTTCCGTTACCACTCAATGTCATGGGAACACCTCCGTCTGTTGCGAACTTGGAAATGAACGGTTCAGACCATCCTGCCATCAGTTTGCCGCACCGCGGATGGAAAACTAGCGAACCGCGCTGCAACGAGCGCGGTTCCCGACGTGTCGTGATTTTTCCTCCGCTACACCATACGCATTGTTACACCGTCATGACCTCCGACGCCTTCTTCTCCCCCAGCTCCCGCAGCTTCGCGGTGTACTCCTCGGACATCTCGTCGAGTTTCTTCTGGAGGCGGTAGCGGTCGTCCATAGTCTCATAGCGTACCGCCCGGGGCCTTGTTCAGCAAAGCTTGACGATTCTCCTTGGACTGACTACCCTACCATCCAGTGAGCCGGCGTGGCGCAATGGTAGCGCAGCGGTCTCCAAAACCGCGTGTTGCAGGTTCAAGTCCTGTCGCCGGTGCCGAAGTAGACCCCGCCGAGCGGAAGCTCGGCGGGTTTCACCTTGCCGTGGTGTCCGCCGCGTCACTACCCTGACCGCTGCGTGAGGGCGACCATCGTGCCGGAGAGGATGAGGAGGAGCTGGAGCCGCACCTGCGCGGCGATCGGCGTCATTGTGAGCCCGAGTGTCTGGTCGAGCGTCTCGTAGGCCTCGTCGAGGCGGCGCTGCCACTCCAGCCGCTCCGGGCAATCCCCGAGGGTCGCGACCGCAAACCCCGCAAGCTTCACCTCGTCGATTCGCGGGTGCGCGACGAGGCGCGCCTCGTGGTGCCGAAGTGCCGTGCGACCGGCAAACGTGTAGAGGAACGATGCGAACTGCTCTGCTTTCCGGTTCCGTCCACCGTAGAACTCCTCATTGGCCCAGCGGAGCCGACGCTCGTCCGTAACCTTCGACCGCAGTGTCGTGCTGAGCACGGTGAGAAGCGCCTCGCGCTCCCGCACCGCACGCTCGAGCAACGGCACGACTGGCGCGACGAGCGCAAGCGCCGGAACCCCGGGGATCTCCTCCTGCGTGAACGCGCGTGCGGTGATCGTCGGCACCTCAGAGACGAAGCTCAGCGCGGTTCCGCGCCGCTCCATCCACTCGAGCGAGTTCAGGCGGAACCCCTTCGCCACCGATGCTCCAGCGGCCTCGAGGGTCCGCTGCATCTCTCCGCGCCTCGGGACGTTGTACACACCCTCGCCGATGCGTCGGTAGTTTTGAAACCCGCGCAGGTCTTCGTCGTAGAGCGGAATCCCTGCGATGGGTTCCACGAGATCACGGATGAGTGCCCACGCGGGGGCCATAACGCCCTCGGACTCGTTGCCGGTGAGGAAGTACGCACCCGCCTCCCAGTGGGAGGAGTGCAGCGTGGCGTAGAATCGCGCTCCGACGGCCTCGCGGCCGTAGAACTCCATCAGCGCACGCGGCTCGGGACGTTGGAACACCTCGCCGTCCTCCGCGATGCCGTGCTCGACGTCCTCCGCACGATGGTCGCGCCAGCAGAACGCGAGCCGCGCTTTCGGACTCGGATCGGAGAGCCAAGACCAGTTGTTCATGACACCGTCCGGGTTCATCTGCGGGATCGCGACGATCCGAACATGTTTACGGAGCTCCGCGAAGAGGCCACCATCATGGAACTCCTCGAGGAGCCGGAGAATCGTGAGCGTGCCGACGACCTCCTCCGCGTGACAGTTCCCGGTGAGCGCGATGGTCGGCTTACTCCCATCGCCGACGGTAACGCCGAGTAGCGGATGCTGGCCGGAACGCGATCGACCGATCTCCTCGATCCGAGCGCCGATTGTCTCAGCGAGCCGATTGGTACGTGCGGCTACGCGGTCTGGCAACACGTCTGCATACGTCGCGCCACCGGTGTCGAACGTACGGATGTTCGCTTCAATCCAATCCCGCGTGATCACGGTGAACCTCCTTCTTGCTTGGGAACGAACCTCCCTCCCCTCAGGAAATCGTATACCATGCGAGCGGCGAACCGTCCAGCGCTCAGTACATCCATACCGCGAAGTCGTGCCACAACGAACGCGGTGAGGAAGATGTCGCCGGCACCCAACGCATGTGGTGCCGCGATAGGAGTCGCTGGGATCTCGTACGCGGTACCATGATCCCACACCGTCGCTCCAGAAACGCCACGGGTGACAATGAGCGTACGGCGACGCTGCGATGCGAGGAGGGTCTCCGGGAGGAACGGGAGTTCTTCGTCCGCTGTCTTCACGCACGTGAGGGACTCCCACACGTCGGTCGGTGGGGACCAAGGACCGCGGCCACCGCCGGGCCTCCGGACATACCCCTGCACATCGAGCGCAAGGTAGCCGGGGAGACCACCAAGGCGCTCGACGGAGAACTCATCGAGAATCGTGGAGACAATGCACGCGTCTGCTTCGATGCGCTCCGGCACCACGATCGATGCGCACGATTCCACCGTACCGACTTCACGACCGTCACGCATCGTGATGCGCACCGTTGCGGGTGTGGTGCCCGCGTACACGTCGTACGCGACATCGAGGTGATCAAGTACCGCAGTGAGGAAGTACGCGGGACCACCGGTACGCTCCGCGATCTCCCCATCGGCCTCGATCAGATCTCGCGCGTACGATCCAATAATCGCGATGCGCACATGGGTGGGCGCTACCGTACGCCGCGCGCATGAGCGATCGCAGCGATGAACGAATGGACGCACGCCGAATCGACCGGCGTCTCCCACGGCGCGCGGAGGCGGTGGGCCGCGGAATCGGCGACTGGCGCCTTGAGCGCGGTCCCGACGATGCACCCGTCACACACCGCGAGAAACTCTGAGACGTTCTCCGATGTCATCCCGCTCCCGACGAGTACCGGAATCCCGACCGCGCTCTTCGCCTCCCGAACGCTGGCGACCGTCGGCGGGTCCCCGGTCCATGTCCCGGTGACGATGAGCGCATCCGCGCCCGCGACTTCCGCGGCACGCGCGGAGTCCGCGAGCGGGCGCGGCTCGAGTATCTGTGCGTGCTTCACCTGGATGTCCGCGAAAATCCGGACGCCAGACGCACCAGCGCCTACCCGCGCCGCGAGCACCGCCGCAGGGTCCGCGTGGAATACCCCGTACTGCGTCTCCACGCTATCCACGAACACCGGCACGCGAATCCACTGCGCTCCGTACTCCACGGCGAGCGCGAATGCGGCCGGGTAGTCGTTCCAGAGCACCGAGAGTCCAAACGGCACGCGGAGTCCCGGCGTGAGCGTCGCGAGGAGGGAGCGGTACTCCTCACGCCGCGCCGCATCGAGCCGTTCGGTGTGCGGAAAATCGTACATGTTCTCGAACATGACCGCCGGTATTCCACCGTCGAGGAGCGCATCGAGGTCTCCGCGCGCCTTCGCGCGTACGTCATCGAACGACGGCGCACCCTCCCGACCGACGAGCGGCGGGAAGTGGACCATGCCGATCACGAATGGAGGAGGGAGAGACGTGGTGAGCCGAAGGATATCCATCCGCATAGTCAGGTAAGGGAGTAGCGTACCACGCTGCTGAGTCCGAACGCGAGGGAGAACCTTATGGAAAACGGAGCAGGCGCAAGGCCTGCTCCGTCATGCAATGTCTCCGGAAGCTTCAGGTCCCCATCCGGAGGTTCCCACCAGTCGCCTGGACGTACCGCTGGAGGAGCTCCCATGGTCTCTCCTCGGCGATCGCGGTCCGGCAGCGGCGCGCGCACTCCGCGAGGAGCTCGCGATTTGGGCCGCGCTGTTCATGGAACGCACCGTCAACATCGAGGTGCTCGGCGGTGTAGAGCGCGAGCCCCGCGTTCATCGCGAGGTAGTCCGCCAGCGCGGAGTTCCGGCCGCGCAGCGCATCCTCGTTCGCTCGGACGAGCACCTCCGGACGGTTCTCGAGTGCGATCGAGGAGTTCACGCACCGCACGCCGAAGTCGCTCGGGTGGAGGAGGAACGTCCCGCCGTACACGCCGTTCCGCACGAACGCGACGACTGAGGAGTACGGCGAGAGTTCGTCGAGGATTGCGTGGTCCTTTACGAACCGCCGGCGGAGGATCGAGTGCGCGTCGATGTCCGTGTCGAGCCCGGAGACGACCGCGACGTTGCCGATCGCCTGGACCCCGCGCCGGTGGAGCTCCGCGAACGCCTTCGCGACATCCTCCGGGTGCACCTTCTCGTTCACGCCCATGACCTTGTCGAGCCGCGTCGCCGCCGCGACCGGCGGGGTCATCGGTCCGATGAGGTGGTTCACCGTCTCGTGCTTGGGCGAGAGGTGCGAGAGATCGTGGATCGTCTTCACGACGTGCGCGTCGGTGAAGCAATACCCGACGTCCTGGAAGAGACGTTCGATCTCTGCGCGGCTCCCCTGCTCGACGATCACCCCAAATCGCTCGAGTGCGTCGGTTGACCCGACCGCGGACGTATTCGCGTACGATCCGTGCTTCGTCGTTCGCACACCGAGCGATGCGAGGACGAGCGAGGAGAGCGTCGAGACGTTCATCACCTTCCGAGGAGCATCCCGCGGCGGTAGCCCGACGTCCCCGCCGGTCCCACACGTCTCGAAGATGCGGCCACCGAACGGCAACGCCACGATGAGATCGAGCCGCGCTGCGGACACCATCCCCGCGATCTCCTCCGGCGTCACCTGCCCCCACGCCTCCTTCACGGCCATGCCGTTCAGGAACTCGCGGCCAGCAAGGCGGTAGTCGGCGATCTCAATGTCACGGAAGTGGTCCCCGGTCGCGACTGCGAACACACCGTTCGTCGCGCGGAGGACGTAGCACATGCCGGCGTACGCCTCCTCGAACGTGAGATCGCGGCGCTTCATCGCGGCGTCGATCTGCTGGAACGGGTGCGTGCGGATCCACTCGAGTTGCTCGCGGTGGCATGCGACGTCCACGGCGTACCCCTCGACGGCGAGCGCCTCGCGCGCGTCCTGCTTTCGCCGGTACGCGGGACCGACTTCGATCTGAGACACTCTCATCGGATGATTCCTTTCCCTCGCGGTTGGAGAATGAGCTGATCGCCGCTCACTCGGCGATGTTCCCACCGTACGAGGCGCTCGGTGAGCTGTCAACCAGCCCCACAGCAATGGAAAGAGGTCGGCCCATCGGGCCGACCTCGTCTACGTGCTCCAGGGGCCTTGTGCGCGATCGTGTTCTCGCGCTTGCTTGTAGTCCCAGAGTTCTGGGAAGAACCGCGCGGTGGCGATGACACCCCTGAGGTACGGAATCGCCAGCGCCTCCTTCGGCTGGTGGGTGCCCTGCTCAGCGGTGCCCTTCACCGTCTCTGGCGAAACCACCGACGCATCGTCGGGTTGCTCTTGCTTCCTTCTCGCCCGTTCCAACGCCACGAGGCCGGTGAACTGCTGTTCCACGACGTCGATGTGCACCCGTCGGTGGGAGAGGAACTCCCGATCGTAGCGGTAGAGCGCATCCGCGAGCACGCGGAGTGGATCATGCGGTTTTCGTCTTGCGTAGAGCTGTAGGACGGGTGCGCATCCCGCTCGCACGAGCGCATCGTTGAACGCCGAGCGGAGCGACGGTTCCTGCGCGACCTCAGACATGCACTTGGTCCAGAGGCGGGTGTTCCCGGATGCTCGCTCGAGCATCTCGCGGTACCGCACCATCACCGTACCTTCTCCCCGACGCAGCTCCGCGTACGGTGAATCCGGACGGAGACCAGAGAGGATCTCGACCTCGCGGAACTGGTGCGATTCGAGGCCGCTCGCCGGCGCCAGGAACCCACGGAACGCGTCGAAGCTTTGGGGTCGCATCGTCTTCAGCGTGCGGACCGTGTGATTGAGCACCTTGAGCCACGCAGTGAGCCGGTCAACGAACTGCGTGGCTTCCGTGTACTTTTCAATCCCCACGTCGGCAATCGCGCGGCGCAGCTCGTTTCGCATCTCGTCGAACACGAGCTCGCAAACTTGGTGCACGCGGATGAACTGGTATTCATCGTGGTGCCCACGACCACCATCACGGTGGGGCGGCCGCGCTGCGGTGATCCGTAGGACGTCGATGTAACTGCAGTAGTGCACCGCGCTCGGGTCGCGGACCTCGTGCCCGCATGCGAGGCGGGACCATTCGGACTCCTCAGGCATGGGGGGCTCCTCGCGGCACCGATGCGTGCGGCCCATTCGGGCATCGCAGAGCTTCACCAGGAAGTGTGCCGACGCGACACCCGCAGCCGATACATCGGAACTCGTAGCGGCTGACCTGGTTGAACCCGTCGAATCGCCTACCACCACACTGCGGGCAGTGAACGTACCCCGTCGCGTTGGGGAGCGCCCCGTACCGCAGGTCGCAGCGCGGGCAGTAGTACGCCGATGTTTCGACCCAGAGCGTCGCGCTCACGTGGTGACCGTCTTCCAGCGGAACACGCCCATGCGGTCGGCGACCACGGCGGTCGTCTCCATGAACACCGCGTGCGCACGCTCGTCGCCCGCCGCGATGATCTCCCGCACGCGCTCCGGGTGCGCCGAGAGCCCGCTGCGCCGTTCGCGGAACTCCGCGAGGCGCGCGTTGACATTCCGGCTGAGCACGTCCTTGCACTCGACGCAAGAGATACCAGCGGTCCGGCACCCCTCCGCGCTCCACCGCAGCTCCTCGTCCGAGGAGACGAGGCCGTGGAACGAGAAGATCGCGCACTTCTGCGGCGTGCCCTGGTCGTTGCGGTGCACGCGCGCGGGGTCGGTCGGCGCGCGCCGGATCTTCTCCGCGATCTCGACCGGCGTATCGCGGAGGTACAGCGACTCGTGCGGCGCCTCGCTCTTCCCCATCTTCGCGAACCGGCCCTCCTCGTCCATCGCGACGAGGCCTGGGATGGTGAGCGACTCGTCCGTCATGCTGTCCGGGATGGGGAAGTACGACCCATAGAGGCGGTTGAACCGTCGCGCGAGCTCCCGCGTGAATTCGAGGTGCGGCTCCTGGTCCTTCCCGACCGGTACGAGGTCCGCCCGGGGCCCGAGGATGTCCGCGGCCATGAGCACCGGGTAGATCAGCAGCCCGGCGTTGACGTCCTCCGGCTGCTTCACCGCCTTGTCCTTGTACGTCGGCATCCGCTCGAGCTCGCCGACCGGGGACAGGCACGCGAGGTACCATGCGAGCTCGGCCACGACTGGCACGTGCGACTGCACGTAGATCGTCGCCTGCTCGGGGTCTACGCCGGCCGCGAGCATGTCGAGGACGATCTCCATCGCATCCTCGTGGATGCGTTCGGCCTCCTTGCGCGTCGTCAGCGTGTGGAGGTCGGCGATGAAGTAGAAGCAGCGGTGCTCGGGGTCACGCGAGAGCTTCGCGAACCGCTCAAGCACGCCGAGGTAGTTGCCGAGGTGCAGCTTCCCGGTCGCGCGGATGCCGGAGAGGACGACCTTTCGGTCCGTCGTTTCGTTCGTCGCCATGGTACGTACTCCTTTCCGATTAGAGGTAGTCGGCGTCGGCGAGCACCCCCGCGTACACGCGGAGGATCTCCGATACCTGCTCCGAGGTGAGTGGGAACTGACCGTGCGACGTCAGGAACTCCCTGGCCGCTGCGCGCGGGCTACGCGAACGTTCGGAACGGTGCCGCTCGTCCTCCCACGCGAGGACCTCTTGCACGCCCTTGAACTGTTCGACCGTCATTGGTGGTGCTCCCTTCTGAAATTGTGAACGGGCGTGGCGCGCAGGCGCGCTCCCGCCGCCACTCCGTATCGTACGGGCGCCCCAGTCGCTGTCAAGCGACCGGGGTCGGCGTACTCCGTACAATGCTACACCGTCATCACCTCCGACGCCTTCTTCTCCCCCAGCTCCCGCAGCTTCGCGGTGTACTCCTCGGACATCTCGTCGAGCTTCTTTTGCAGACGGTAGCGGTCGTCCTCGCTGAGTTCCTTCGCGCGTTCTGCCGCAATGATGGTGGTCCGCGCGTCGTCGCGGATCTTCCGGAGTCCCTGCTTCGCCGTCTCCACCTTCTGGCCAATCGCCTTCGTGAGCTCACGCCGCGCCTCCTCGGTGAGCGGCGGCATCGGGATGCGGAGCGACTTCCCGTCGCTCACGGGATTTATGGACGGCTGCGCGAGCCGGATCGCCTTCTCGATGTCCTTGAGCACCGTCTTGTCCCACGGGTCCACGAGCAGCGTTTTCGCATCTGGGACCGTGATGGACGCGAGCTGCTTCACCGTCATCTTCGACCCATACGCTTCCACGGGCACGTCCTCAATGATGACGGGCGTCGCCCGTCCGGTGCGAATCGTCCCAAGCTCGCGCTGGAGGAAGGTGACCACCCGATCGAACTCCATTCTGTAGGAATCCAACGTCATGGGAGTGAAAAGTGAAAAGGTACAAGTGAAAAGTTACCGATGAGTGCGCTGCGTGGTCTTGCGCGCGGAGATCATCACCGCGAGGAGTTCCCGTGTCTCGCGCAGTAATGATTCAACGAGTTCCCGACGGAGCAACTTCCCTTCAATGATCAGTTCGACCCAGTAGATGCACTCGTCGGCTTCTTCGATGACGATGCCCAGCTTCGCGGTGAACTCTGCGATCGAGCGCGCTCGACATGCCGCACGGTAATTCGCTCCGATAGACGTCGCGGCACGAATCAGTTGCTGCGCGATGACCCGCGCGACTGCTGTCCTCGGTAGCGCCTCGATGAGCTTGAACGTACGTAATGCGTACTGCTTCGTCCGCCGCTGCATCGCCTCTGCGAACTCCCGATTCTCCATACCTTATTATTTTTCGCCTTTAACTTTGAACTCATCCCTCTTCCCTCTTCACTTCTCAATCTTCCTCGTCCCCATCCAGATCGCCTTCCCATCCGCCTGGTCGACGTACATGACGGATGCCTGGCGCGAGGTCGGAAGTTTCTTCGAGATCCAGTTCCGGCCACCATCGGACGTCTTGTAGAACGTCGAGGAGGTCGCGTAGACGATCTCGTCGCTCTCTCGCGGGTTCACGGCGAGGCTCGTGATGTCCACGGTGCCCGGCGCGGTGATGAGCGTGAGCGGCTGCCAGGTGACCCCGGCGTCAACCGATCGGAGGATGCCGTACTTCGAGGCGTAGAGGAGCGTGCCCGGCGTCTCCGGCGCAAGGATGAGCGATCGGTGCTCGAAGGCGGCTGGGAATTCCTCGAGACCCCGTCGGAGGTCCGACCACGTCGTTCCCTCATCAGGGCTCCGGTAGATGCCGGCGGACTTCGTTGCGACGTACACGATCGGCTTCGCACCGCTCCCGGCCGGTGGCGCAATGAGGATGCGCTCGATCCGATTGTCGAGCCGATGGATCGCGCGCCAGCTCTTCCCGCCATCCGTGCTCTTCAAAATGTCGCCCCGCGTATTCCCGACGTACAGCGTGGACGGGGATGTCGAGTCGATCGCGAGGGCGGACACGGTGACGTCAAAGTCGCTCGACTGCCAACTCCGCGCGCAGTCGGACGAGCGGAACACCTTCTTCCCCGCGGCGACGAACAGCGAGCACTTCTCCTTCGGGTGGACGGCGATCGCATCAACGGGCGCGCCGGCGAACGGTTGCCCGAGCGGGAACCAGCTCTCACCGCCATCCCAGGTGTAGAATGCGCCTTGGGCATCCGTCCCGACGTAGATCGCTTTGAGGTCCTGCGCATCCTGCGTGATGTTTCGGATGTTCGTGTTCCCGAGCGTCTGCTTCTGGCCGGATGTTGTTGGGATCGCGCCGCGCGGCACCCATTTCTCTCCACGATCACTCGTGAAGTACAAACCGCCATCTGCTTTCGTGCTCCCCTTGAATGAGATGCAGCCAGCACCCATGAGGGTGAGCGCGAGGAGAAGGCCGGCTACCACTGTTCGCGTACGCATAGGACCCGTGTAGGAATTTCTAATTGCTCTAATTCCTAATTGACCTAATCAAATCCCAATGCCTGAATGTCCAACTTTTGGATACGCGGACTCGTCATTAGGTTATTGGGGATTGGTCATTGATTAGAAATTAGAAATTCGTCATTAGGAATTTCGGTGGGGCACGTCACCACAATCGTCTCAAGCAGCAGTCGCGGATTGACGTTCGCCGCGAGGTGATCCGGCGCGCGTGCGAGGAGCTCCATCCATCGGGAGAACTCCGGCGTCGCCGAACCGGTTGACCGGAGCTGCTGGTGACCGAAGGAACGGAACGCAGCGATGAACCGCAGCGCTGACTGTGCCGCCGCCGATCGGTCGCTCCCGCGATCACGGAACAACGCGTCTATGCGACGGAGTCGCTCAGTCCAGAAACCACTGATCGCCGCCCGCGCTGCTTGCTGGAGCTCCTCGGCTTCTCGACGGTGCTCCGGGTTCTCGAGCAGCGTCATCGCGGCTCCAGGGCATCCATCGGCCGTTTCCGCAATCGTGCGCGCCTCATTGGATGCGGCCCCGCGCTCGCCGAGCGCCGCTTCAAGCGCTGCGCGCGGGACGCGTCGGCAGGCGACCATTGCGCAGCGTGAGGCGATGGTTGGGAGCACCGCGCGCCGATTCGTTGCCGTGAGGAGGATGAGCGTCTTCGCCGTCGGCTCCTCGATGGCCTTCAGGCACGCGTTCGCCGCCTCTTCGGTCAGCGACTCCGCTCCTTCCACGATACCAACCTTCCAACCAGCGAACAATGACGTGCGGCTGAGCGCGGTCGTCCACTCGCGCACGGCGTCAATTCCAATCGCCGCCCCATCTGCGCGAAGGATGGAGACATCGGGGTGCCCCCCTCGTGCAACTGCCGCGCATGCTTCGCACTGGTCGCACGGCCAATTCTCCCCCTCTCCCAGAGGGGGAGCTGGAGGGGGAGAGGAAGTGTGAGTGACCCGCTCACACAGTACGCGTTTCGCTACCCACCTCGCCACGGTCGCCTTCCCAACGCCGGTCGGCCCCACGAGCACGTACGCATGCCCGAGCCGCTCGGTCGTCACCAAACGATCGAATGTCGAGATGATTTCTGAATGGCCGATGATGGGATCCATGTACGTCGAGTATACCAGAAAGGAAGACCGCCCGGCGGTGAGGCCGGGACGGTCGAAAAACGTCGGACAGCACGGTGCGGACACACCTGACGGCGAACTGCACCGACCTCGTACTCGCCCCGCAGGGCGAGGTGCGCTTGCGGCGCACTGAGGGCACGTGGTCAACATACCGCGACGAACGACGCGCCGTGTCGCGCGGTACTCTCACGGACTGTCCGTTCAAAAAGAGTGGTGCGCCTAGGTGATCGGGAATCACCGCCCTCGCGATTATCAGTCGCGCGCTCTTGACCCATCTGAGCTATAAGCGCATCGGTGGAGGCGCCGGGAATCTCCGCCAGAGGCGCTTGCCCGCCTCTGGAGGGGATGCGCCTTTGGCGCAGAACCCGGGTGTGGTGGAGGCGCCGGGAATTGAACCCGGGTCCGAGCGTACTCTGCTTGAGGCACTACGTGCGTAGCCAACCATTTGGTTTAAGTTCTCGGGCGCCGGTCAGCGGGCTCCCTCGAACCGATCCTGCTTTGTCTTAGCTTGTAGGGCCCCTCAGGAATGGGTTCCTACGAGCGCAGTCTGATTGTGGCGCCCACACCGCAGCTCCAGACGGAAGCCGCGGGGGACGGCCGTGGCGCTAGGCCGCGGCGAGGACCGGCTGGTTGCCAGTTGTTGTTTCCCGCATTTTTTACGAGGTCTGCGGGGACCCCAGCACGCGCCTCTTCGCTTCGTACTCCCGTCGAAACCTGTTCGCCCCCGATGGGGAAGGATCACGATGTTCATGGTAGCACGATCCGCATCCGGTGTCAACCAGCGCCGTCATTTCTACGTCATGACGCCTTGAAATGGCCAATGGTCAGCCAAGACAAGTGCGCGTGATGGTTGGCTTCATGAAGCGAAAAATCTTATCGCTGTCTTACGCTCTTGACACATTTCGTCGCCCATGCTACCGTCGAGCTACGAGCAGTGAGCTCGTTTCCAAGTGGTGGTGAGGTCAAGCGGTGCACCGTGTGGTTCTGGACAGCATGACGGGTTCGGTTAGCAACGTGATTCGCGGTGCGCGGACGCTCAAGACCTCCACGAAAACGAAAAAGGAGGTTCGATCATGTTCGAGGTGAGCAGCAGCAGGACAGAGGAACGTGGGGGGATGGCACGCGCGCAACCGGTCGTCGCGTCCGGTGGACCATGGGGCGGCAACGCCGCGCCCACGGAGTTCGCTCGACGCAACGCGTACCGATGTCCAGACCATCTCCGCAACGCCGGAGACGACCGCATCGAACGCGCCGACGACGAGATCCCGGAGCTGCACCGCGCGACGCCGGAACACGCGCTCCTGAACTGATCCGGCACGACGCTCCCCACGGAGCCCCGATCCTGACCGATGATCGACACCGCCACACATGACACCCAGCCCCTTGCTCAGGGCTGGGTGATTACGTTGCGATCAGCTGCTCGTCATGCGGTACGCGGAGGGGTCGCCCCCTGCCACGCGAGCTTGAAGATCGAACGGAGCGTCCCCGCGAGCTCCTCGCTCTCGATGACCGCACCGAGGAGCTTCCCGCCGTGCGTGAATGCGAAGATCTTGTTTCCGAAAATCGTCACCTCGCCCTTCACCGGGAAGCGATCGGCGGGGACATGGCGGAACTCCCAGTGTGCGTACTGCCGGTGTACATCGTCTCCGAGATGCTCTCCGACGTGGATGAGGAACCCCTTGATCCCCTTCTCGCGAAGCTTCCGATCGTACTCCTGTGTCTCCTGCGGACTAAACACCGGGTGCTGCCGGATCGGCTCCATCACCGACCACATCTCCTTCGCGTCCGTCGCGAGGATCTCTTCACGAATCGCGCGCAGCCCCTCCGCGCCCTCAAAGAACCGCACGCGCGGGCGCTCACCCGACGTCGCGAGGATCGCACGGAGCTCCGGGAGGACCTGGGAGAACTCACGCTCCTGCTCTTGGAGTTCACGCTCCTTCACGCGGACGATCGAGAGGAGGCGATCCGGTGGCTCGACGGAGAACAGTCGCTTCTTCCCGCGCTCGAATGATGTCATGAGCCCACGCTGCATGAGTCCCTCGATCATGACGTACGTCGTCGCACGGTTCACGCTCGCCTTCCTCGCGATGTCCTGCACCGGGTGCGGCCCGAGCTCAAGCGCCGAGAGGTACACCCGCGCCTCCTTCTCGGAGAGCCCGAGCTTCATGAGTTCGCGTTCGAGCGCGGGATTCATAGGCTGATGTCATCACTGCCTGCCCGCCAACATGCGAAGCTTGTGGCGGGGATATGCGGATACTGATCCAAGGTTACAGGCTCTAAAAACTGTTGTCAAATGGACAGAACATGTTGCCGCAGAACATTCCAGGTCTGCTGAGCGCTGCGTTGCCACGTGAGGCCGGATGCGCGTTGTTTGCCGCGCCGGACGAGGTCGGCGTGGAGTTTCCCGTCGCGCAGCAGCCGCTCGATCGCGTCGACGATCGCACGCGGATCGAGCGGATCCACGAGCAATGCGGCGTCGCCCGCGACTTCCTCGTGCGCTCCTCCCCTACTCGTGATGACCGGCACACCGGAAGCACAAGCCTCGAGAATCGGGAGCCCGAATCCTTCACCGAGCGTCGGGAAGAGGAACGCGGTCGCCCGCGAGAGCAACCGGTGGTACTCGTTCTGGTCGACCCAGCCGGGTGTCACGATGCGATCGCGGACTGGTGATCGCTCAATCGCTGCGCGCACGTCTTCGTACCCATGGCCCGGCGGGCCGGTGAGGACGAGCTGAAAAGTTGCGAGTTGCGAGTTGCGAGTTGCGAGGAGTTCGAACGACTGAATCATCCGCACGACGTTCTTCTTGTGCTCCAATCGTCCAACGTACAAAATAATTTTCTCGTCATCTCGAGCGTAGCGAAGCGGAGCCGAGAGATCTCCGGACAATCCGGACGGAGATTTCTCCACTTCATGCTCGGTCTCCGCCAAAGGCGGATGCGCCTTTGGCGCAGAAATGACGGGGGTGGTCACACCGTGGTGGATCACCGCCACCTTCTCCGGATCGCACCGGTACCATCGCTCAAGGTCCCGCTTCACCGCTTCCGTCGGCACGATGATGCGATCCGCATGGCGGACTGCGAGCTTGGTCGCATGATCTGCGTACAACCGCTCGCGCCAAGTGTACGTCTCGGGGAATTGCTTGAACACGACGTCGTGGATCGTGGTGATGAGCTTCGGGCGCCTGCTCCTCGGTGCGAGCGTGAGACCGAATGGGATGACGTGCGCGGGGACGAAGAGCGCGTCGGGTTGATCTCGGAGTACGGCGTTCGCGAGAACGAGCTGACTCCACATCGGCCAACGTGGAAGTGAAGAGTGAAGAGTGAAGAGGGAAGAGGGAGCCTTGGGCGGCCAGCGGAGAATGCGCTCTTCCCAGTGACCCGGCCATGGCGTGAGCGCGTCCGGTAACGGTTGGTCCGAATACAAGATCACCCGCTGATCGAGCGGGATTACGTCTTTCAGGTGTGCGAGGAGGTGGTAGCAGTACCACCCCACGCCCGTTTTCCGTTCCTCAGTCGCGCGGGAGGCGTCGATAGCGAGAATCACAACAACAACTACCTGGAAGCGGTAAGACGCTCCGATGCAACTTGAGCGATGGATGGAAGCTGTTCCGCAATATCACTCTGCGAAACATTTCGATCCTCAACCACCCAGTAGTGTGTCCCAACGAAATCCGATGTTTTGCCTGCATCAACGTCGTGAAACAATGACCATCCGGTTTGATCGCCGACTTGCCGAACGGCGAATGTGAGCGCCCGAGCCTCGGCTTCGCTCTGGGCATCGTATGCAATGGCAGGAGGTCTCCCGGTCTCAGGGTTTTCAGCAACCACTCGCAACCCAAACGAAAACATACGAGCTTCGGGACGTTCTGCGCCAGGAACTCGAGACATAAAGAGTTGATGGTCAACGCGCAGCCAGAAGGCTACGTTTATACACGTCCAAATTCTCCAGCGCGATCCCGGTTCCCTTCGCGACGCAGAGGAGGGGCTCGTCGGCGACGTGGCAGGTGACGCCGGTCGCGCGGGCGAGGAGCTGGTCAATGTTCCGCAGGAGCGAGGAGCCGCCGGACATCATCATCCCGCGCTCAATGATGTCCGCCGCGAGCTCTGGCGGGGTCTCGTGGAACACCTCCTTCACCGCATCAATGATTCCCTGGAGCTCGTTCTGGATCGCCTCGGTCACATCGTCGGAGGTCACCGAGACCGTCTTCGGAAGCCCGGTCACCATGTCGCGTCCGCGCACGTCCATCGTCATGCGATCCTCGAGGTACAGCGCGGAACCGATCTGAATCTTAATACTCTCCGCCGTGCGCTCGCCGATCGCGAGCCCATACTTCCGTCGGATGTGCTCGCGGATCGCCGCGTCGAACCGGTTTCCGCCGATGCGCACGGATTTCGAGGTGACGATGCCGCCGAGCGAGAGCACGGCAATCTCCGCGGTCCCACCCCCGATATCAATAATCATGTGCCCGGAGGCGCTCCCGATCGGGATGTCCGCGCCGATCGCGGCGCAAATCGGCTCCTTGATGATGTACGCGGCTTTCGCTCCGGCGGCGAGCGTCGCATCGATGACCGCCCGACGCTCGGTCGACGTGATGCCGCCCGGCACCGCGACCATAACCTCCGGTCGGATGAACCGCATGCCGCCGATCCCCTTGTTGATGAAGTACCGGATCATCGTCTCCGTCGTCTTGTAGTCCGCGATGACGCCGTCCTTCATCGGGCGTTGCGCGATGATCGTGTCCGGTGTCCGCCCGAGCATCTCCTTCGCCTCGTGCCCGACTGCGAGGATCTTCTTGTCGAGAACGGAAATAGCAACCACCGAGGGTTCGTTGATGACGATCCCCCGCTTCGGGATGTACACGAGGACGTTCGTAGTGCCGAGGTCTATGCCGACTTTGGTGTTGAACACAGTAATGAAATTTCTAATGACGAATTTCTAATTTCTAATCAAACCCCAAGCACCAATCTCCAATGATCGAATGGATTTGGGTATGGGATTTGGACATTGGTCATTGATTAGAAATTAGGAATTAGAAATTCACAATGAATGTCCGATCCTCCCGCAGGTCTGTCTCGAATGTGTAGCTCGAATTCCCCCATGCCGCGGGGGGTTCTGGGGGGTCGGCTGCCTTCACAGGTGTACCGAATTCCAGATCCACCGTCAATGGCGTTGCAAGGCTCCCGAGCTGTTTCTGGACATGGAGCGCATACGACCCACTCCGAATACGCTGCGCAACGGCTGGGGCAAGCCGAATCTCGAGGACGAGCGATCGCTCTTCGCCCGGCTCAATGCTCACGAACGCCCCAATGACTGCGCGTCCGAGTTCCGTGCCGGTATCCACCGGCCCTGGCGCATCTGACCGATCGCGCTCCATCGCGCCATGCACGCGAATGAGTTCCGTCCCTTCGGGAAGGTACACGCGCGTGTACGTTCGGTAGCGGGTCGTCTTCCACGTGAAGGTGCCGGTATTCCGGTACCGGAGCCGGATCGTCCCTCTCTGTCCGTCGCCATCGGGGATGATCGCGTAGCGAATCGATCGTTCGACAACCGGATCGGTCTTGAGCGCGCCAAGGTTCGCGTCCACGACCATGATCGCGTCGTCACCGGATGCAATGGGTCGGACGCGACCGGCGATGTCGAGTCGCTCGGCGAACTCCTGGAGCGCTCCGTCGCGACTGTACGCGAGGAGCTGTCGCTCTCGCGCGGCAGTGCGCAGCGCATCGACGACCGGCCCCCACTCCCGAATCGGGCGGCTGAGCAAACGATCGATCGCGATCCGACTCAACGGCGCGATGATTGCTTTGCGCTGCGGACGCGGGATGCCCTGCTCATGGTACCCCACCTCCACTTGGTACTCGAGTTCGTCCGCGACGTTCTCCGCATCAAACCGCATCCCGTCAACCTCGATGGGACCGACGATGCGGAGGAGCTCCGACGCAAGGGTCGGCGTGAACCCAACGACGAGCACCGGGTTGCCGACACCGCCCTCGCGACGGTAGAGGTCGAGGACGGAGCGACTCGATGCCGCGAAGTCCGGCGACCAATTCGCATCGCGGAGGTACCACCATGACACGATGCCGTGCCGACGGAACGGTGCGGGCGGGACGACGCGCTGGGACCCCTCGACGAGGCGATCGAGGTTGTAGACATCATCGGTGCGAAAATCAACGAGCTCGCCTCGGTGGATCGTCGCGAGCCCGTACGTTCCGAGGAACCCGCCACCCGGTCGGAGCTCCGTATTGTTCAGGAACAGGAGCAGCACCGTCGTCGGATCGTACGCGCCGACGAGCGTCGCGATGCGCTCGGCAGCATGGAGTGCCGCGAGCGCGGACGCGCGGGCGGTCGCCGCCGTCGCCCGCGCCCGATCAATAGCGCCCGTCGCGCATCTCCGGAGCGCGCGCAGTGCGCTCGGGCACGCCGCCGCAGCGAGTCGACGGTCCCCGGCGTCGAGCATCGAGAGTGCGACTCGGGCGTCGGCGAGCGAGGACCCGAACGCTCCGACGATTGCCGCGCGCTCACTGCTCGTGAGATCGATCGGCGCGCGGTCTGCGTACCGATCCATGAGTGCGAGGTTGAACGCGACGACGCGAGCGAGCTGAGCGGCACCGTCGAGCCAGAGCGCGCCGCCGCCCGCAAACTCCTCCCCGTAGGCAATCACCGATCGGATGCCGGGGATCGCGCGGAGGAACGCCAACGCGTCGAGTGACTCCTGTGTCCGCGTAAGGTTCGACCGCGCGAATTGGAGATCCTCCGTGATGGACGCCGCGCTCCGGTACCCATCCGAGCGCCAGCGATCCATCGCAGCGGTGATGCGGCGCTCAGCCGCACGTGCCGACCGGATCGCAACGATGAGGTGCGGCGTGCTCTGGACCACGACGACGAGCACCGCGGCGAGGAGGAGGCCAAGAACGAGGAGCGGCCATCTATTTCTTCTTCTCGGCGACATAGAATCCCAAGTACTTCCCGAGCATGAGGCGTGTCTGTGCTTCGATCGCCGGGATCGCTCCGAAGCAGATGAGCGTGACCGGGAGGAGGAGCCACTGGAAGATGAGGATGAGTATCGAGGCGGGGTGCGTGCCGGTGGGCCGCCGTGGAATGAGCGTGAGCGAGAGCATCGCGGATGCAAAGATCCCCACCATCGCGATGCCGAGCAACCACTGGAGCACGAACGGCGCGTTCTGCGCGAGCACGGTGTCCGCCGCAACACCGCGGAGCTGCGCAAGCGGGAGCCGGCTGAACACGAAGAGGATGATCGGCGCGGATGCCCACGAGTACATCCCCTCCCCAAGGTTCCAGAGGTACTTCACCTTCTTCCGCCACACGATACGCTTTCCCGCCCCAACCGTGAAGTGCCAGAGCATGTACGGAAAGTGCTCGACGCCCCATGCCCACCGCCGCTGCTGCTTGTAGAGGTTCACGACGCTGCCCCAGAGCGATTCCGCCTTCGCGGTGTACATCGAGACCGGGACGAACAGCGGCGTCACCGTGTACGCGCCACCGTACCGGATGAAGCACTGGAGGAAGATGCGTGAATCCTCGGTCACGATGTCCTTCTCCCAGAACCCCACATCCAGGAGTGCCGGGAGCGGCATCGAGTGCGAGGAAAATGTAAATAACCTGTCGGGTCGGGCGAGTTCGGTGAGGAGCCAGAACGACGTTCCAAACGCGGCGACGCGCAGGAACGCCGGCGACTCCCACATGTTGTTATTGTAGAGCGCGATGGGCTGGTAGCTCGTGTGGAGGCGATCGGGGTGGTGGAGGAAGGTCCACGTGAGGCACGCGAAGTACTGCGGGTGGACCACAGTGTCGACGTCGAACGCCGAGACGATGACGTCCTCGTACGGGATGCCGAGCCGATCGATCGCCGCGACCGCCTGCTGGCCGGCGTCGTGGAGGTTCGACCCCTTCCCGGGGATCTCGTTCGGGAGATCCGCCGGGTGGACCGTCACGTGGATGTCCATCCTTTCACCAAACTCCCGTTGGATGGCCGCTGCGCGCTCGAGGAAGACCTCGCGACCAGCACGCTCCTCGCCAGCGAGCACCACGATGAATCGGTCGGTTGGGTACGCGCTGGCCACGAGGCCCTCGAACGTACTCCGGAGCACCTCGATCGGTTCTCGGTACGTCGGGAGGAAGATGAGGTGCCGCACGCGCCGCCAGTCTTGACATTCTGTACGCAACTTCTCGAACCAGTCCACGGTGACATCGTGACGGAATCGCCCCCAAGAGACGACGAGGTACACGATGAAGTAGATGACGCGGAGCAACCAGTAGAAGCTGAAGCAGATGATGAAGACGACCACCCAGAGCGGACGAACGAATGAGAGAATGACGCCGACGATGAACGTCAGCCAGAGCACGACGCCGGGAATCATCTCAAAGAAACGGTATCGTTTGCTGCGACGCGGTGGGAGCATGCCACCATTCTACCTCAAACAGACGAACGGTCCGAGGGCATCGGACCGTTCGTTCCTCTTCGATGATGTTCAGCCCGAGATGTCCTTGCGAATCCGGTCGAGGAATCGCCCAGCGTGGTCCTTGCCACCGAGACCGAAGGCGAGGCCCGCACCGATCGCGACCGTCGCGACGAATCCCTGCACGAGCGTGTTCAGGAGCGTCCGACCGATGTCGAGCTGGTCGAGCGCGACGAGCACGCTGAAGATGAGGACCGCCCACTTCGCGACACCAGAGACGAACCCAGAGCTCACGAGCCCAGCCGACTTCACCGCCTTCGAGACCACCTTGAAGACGAAGTCGGCGGCGACGATGC
>CAZPCZ010000003.1:0-3913 GCA_964585225.1 uncultured Gammaproteobacteria bacterium | reverse complement strand
GCCGACTTCACCGCCTTCGAGACCACCTTGAAGACGAAGTCGGCGGCGACGATGCCCGCGACGAGGATCACGACGGCGACGAACACCTGCGGGATGTACAGGGCGACGTCCTTCAGGAAGCTTGTGACCTGATCCCAGCCGAGGATGTCCGCAGCGGCGATGAGGAACGCGATGATGAGGAACCACTTCACGAGCCAGCCGATGAGCCGCGAGATCGAGAGGTCGACGTCCGCGCGATCGAACACCTTGTGGATGTTCAGCTTCTCCACGAGCCGATCGATCTGGAGGAAGTCAATGACGCGCCGTGCGACGTTGCCGAGCGCTGCGGCAATGATCCAACCGACGACGAAGACGATGAGTGCGCCGAGGAACCGGGGGACGAAGTCGATGAAGCTCGTCCACAGCCCCTGGAGGGATGCGAGGAGCACGTCGCCCCACGCGGAAACGCTGTAGGTAGGCATGCGAAATGTTGGTGAATTTCAAGCAGGAAGTTGGGGATTGCGGAATCGACCTTTTCGCAAATACTGCCTACAGTATAGCACCGAATCGCCCTACTCCGTACGATCGTTATCCACACCACCGATATGCGGCTCTGCACCGTACTCCGGGATCGCGATCCGCACGCGGTGACCGCGCACGGAGAGTTGGGTGCCGAATGCCCACGCGAGCGCATTCGCCGTGACGACGCCGAGCCGCACGCGACTGAATCTGCCGGGACCCGGAACGACCTCGATCGCGGCGGCATCACGTATGGATGCGCGTATGGGGCGACGAAGCGCAGTGATGCAGCGGAGGAGCGCTCCGGGAGCCTGTGCGACAAGCAAGAACGACCGCTGCGCGACGTGCGCGCCGTCTGCGTCAACCACCGTGACCATCCCGCGCTCCTCGCCCGTCGTATCAATCCGCCAGGTGAGCCCTCGTCGTGCTGTCCCACTATTCCGTGTTCCCCCGACGCTTCGCCTGCTCCGACCAAAGCGTCGGAGGTCGGGGCGGGCTGATTCTTTATTCGTCATTCTTGATTCTTTATTCTCATCCTCACACGATCGTCGCGGCGGCCGCCGCTTTTGCCGCGGGGGTGAGATCATCAATGACGGTGATTTTCTTCCCCTCGAGAATGCCGTAGAGGAATCGATCCCCGATATCCCAACGGTATCGAAATTCGCGCTCGGACATCGCCGTGTAGTTCACGGGGCGACCGAGCTCCCGCTCGAATTGCCGCATGAGCCGCGCGAGCAACGGCCGATTCAATTTTCCGACGACGAGGACGTCGGTCGGCGCGTTCTCCTGTCCGACGAATAGTCCGAGGAGCACGAAGTACCGGATGGATCCGAGTCGTCGCACCCGGCGTTTGAACTCCTCTTCGAGGAGGAACTGCGATCGGAGCACGAGCGCGCGGAGCTCCGAGACGAGGAAGAACTCATCATCGAGTCGGTAGTACCGGCGCATCCGCGCACGGAGTTCCTGCGGCACCGATGGCGTTGCCTCGCCACCGCGGATGATCCCAAGTCCCTCGAGGTTCTCGAGCTCCCGACGGATCGCATGGATCTGCGCGCCGGCCTTGCGGGCGAGCTCCCGGACGTAGAACGCCGACCCCGGACTCCCGAGGAAGAGCCGGAGGAGCTTCACGCGCGTCTTTGAACCAAACAGGTGTTCAAGCACAGCAGAGTACGAATTGCGAATCCCCTCTCTTGTACTCTCAAGGTATACTGACCGTGCACCTCATGCAACGCCTATGGTCGACGTCGTCCCGATTGGCGGAACCGGTGCGGGGGGCACCGTCCACACCGTCGCGCTCCCGATTCGGGCGTTCGGATCGGGCGCTGCACGCTTCTTCGCCGTCGTGGCCGAGACGCCAACCGCCTCGCAACGGGGTGGTCGGCGTCGTTTTGGGCATATCGCGACGATCCTGGAGAACCTCGCCGAGGACGGCGATCTCCCCCGAGAACCGGCTGCCTGGTTCTCGGCGTACATTCACCACCTGCGCGACCGATTGCATGACCCCGATGGCCATCAGGGTGCCGCGCCACTCTCCATGAACATCGGGGTTGGCATCGCGTACCCCCGAGGAGATCGGATCGCGGTGACGCTCACGCGTTCCGGTGCCATCGGTGCGTTCCTCATCTCCCGTCATGCGCGGGAACGCGCGGTGGCGACGGGCATCCTCGAGCCCGAAGCTGCTGCTGTACGCGTCCCCCACTTCGAGCACGCGGTTGATGGTGCAATCCATGGGGACGATCTCTTCATCATCGGCACTCCGGAACTCGTGGGACGTACGGCACGCACTGCAGTCACCCAGGCGTGCGCGCGCCTTGCGCCCGCCGAGGCACCCGCGATCATCGCACGCGCGGTACTCCACGAGCATCCATCCGCGCAGGGACTCATCGTCTCAGGATCCGCATCATCATCCCGCCCGCGTTCACAGCGATCCATGGACGCGTTCCTCGAGACGGCGACCTCTGCCGAACACTTCCTCACGCCCCGGCTCGGCCCAGTCCTTCGGCAGTACGCCGCGCAGCTTCGATCGACCACGTCGTTCTTCATCCGGCGACGTCCCCGCCGAACTCCGGGCAATCGATTCCTCCCGTTCGTCGAACACGCGACGCAACTCACCGTCCGCACCATCGTGCTCGGGATCCGCAGCGTCGGCGCTCTCGCGATCGATGGGCTCCGCATCATCAGCATTGCGGCGATCCGAACGCTCCGCGCCGCTCGCCGGCTGCACGGCGCAGCTGCAAGCGACAAGCTGCAAGCGACAAGCCCGACGACTGAGCGAGGGGATGAACGTGCCGTTGCTCCGAGCTTGAAGCTTCGCGCTTCGCGCTTCGCGCTTCGCGCACTCCGTACCCGCCAACTCCTCACGGGTGGCACCGCGCTCGTCACCCGAAGCCGCTCCTGGTACTCCGGCCTCCCGCACACCAGCCAGCGCCTGTTCGTGCTCACCACGATCTTCGCGCTCCTCTTCCTCATCTCGACGGGCGCGCTCATGATGCGCCGTTCGACTGAACTCAACGTCTCGACGTACAACACGACGCTCGCGATCATTGAGGAGCTCCGATCAGTCGCGGAGGCACGGCTCCTCTTCAGCGATCGGGCAGCGGCGCGTGATGCGCTCCGCGAGGCGGAGGAGAAGCTTGCGATACTCCCGCGCACCTCGCGAGCGCGTCGGGAGCGCGCAGCAGTTCTCGAAGGAGAGATCCGGGCTTCCCTCGACCGCGCCCGGCTCCTCACGCGGCTCCATGAGCCACTCCGCGTTGCTCGTGGCCTCCGGCCCGGGGCCTCTGACCCGGAGGGTGGCGATGGCGGAATCCCCTTCACCGACATTGGCGGGTTCAGCGTGGTCGGGACACGACTCGCTACGGTCGCCGCGGATGGATCAGCGGTCGCGGTGATCGACCCACGGAATGGGACCGTCACGCCCTACTCATTTGCATCCCCGCAGTTGCCATCGCGTCCACTCCGCGCACTCGCACTCGACGATCGCTCGATCCTCCTCATCGACGCGAACGCGCACGCGGCGCGCATCGACATTCGAGCAGGGACCGCGACCGCGATGACGATTGAACAACCGCCGCCGGACATCCGCGACGCCGCGCTCTTCCAGGGCCGCCTCTACCTACTTCATACCAACGGGCAGATCACCCGACACGTACGGACGACCGGCGGATTCTCGCGCGGAACAGTGTGGCTCCGCTCCGGAGATGCCCCGTCTGACGTGCGACGACTTATCGTGGCCGGTCCGGTCTTTTTGAGCAGCGGCGACGGTGGGCTCGCGGTGTACTTCGCTGGTCGGAGACGAGACGCCGACCTCCGCAAGGACATTGATCCGCCGCTCACGACCGCGAGCCTGCTCGCCACATCACCGGACGGCGACATTCTCTACCTCGGGGATCCTGCGAACGGTCGCATCGCTGCC
>CAZPCZ010000002.1:0-59418 GCA_964585225.1 uncultured Gammaproteobacteria bacterium | reverse complement strand
GTCCCAGTTCCCGCGCTGCTTATACATCCCCGTCGAGGCGCCGTTATTCCTCGATGGTTCCCACTTCTGCAGACCATCACGATCCTTTCTGCGATCTCGCGATCGCACTGCAGATTGGTGCCGTTGGGGACAGTTGCAGTCCCGCGGTTCCCCGACGACCGTTGAAGGTCGGCTCTCGCCTTTTCTTGTCGGGCAACGGCATGAGTGAAAAGTTCGATCCCCATCTGAGCCCTCGAAGTGTTTCGTCTTCGAGTCCTCGGATGGAGCCCCCCGATGTCCATCGGGGGACCTGGGTGATCTGTCGTCCGTGCCGGGGTATCACCCGAAAAACCGGCACGGTGTGTGCTACGCCAACCCCGCGAAGAAGGCGACCTCCCCGCGCGCGCGGGAGACGATCGCATCCTTCTCCTCCTTGGACCAGCGGCCGTGCCACTGGCCCTGGAGCTGTGAGAGGTTGCGCCGCGCCCTCGCGCGCAGGGCGTCGAGCACGTCCCCGCGCTCGACGCGCCCCCGCTTGGCGTAGGCGTCGAACCTGACGCCCGCGCGCTCGGCAGCGGCGAGGATCTCCACCGCCCTGGACTCGGACCCCTCGGGTCCGAAGTCCACTTCCACGAAGAGGTTTCCGCCTCCGTGGCAGAGGCGGATCCGCGTCCCCGACGTCGGGGTGCGGAGGGTGAGCCCCCACCGCTCGAGTTCGACGCTCGAGTGCTCGTCGGTCGTCGCCGACCAGACGAGCCGGACGATCTCCCCGGCCAGCGCCAGCTGCTCGTCCTCCTTGGCGTTCACCCACCGCAGCATCGCTGCGGCGAGCTCCTCGGTTTCGACTCCCTCGGTGAGGGAGCCGAACGGGCCGAAGGCGGCCCGGAGGGCGACGCCGATGCCCTCCTCATCCGTGCTCCCCCCCATGAAGCGAGCGCAGAGCTTCGTGAACTTCATCATTTCCTCCTTCCGCTGTCGCGGTCCGTCACTGCGGCACCATGCCACAGGACAAGGATTCTGGAGCCACGCTCGGGTGGCTGCACAATACTTGCCCCGTGGTTCGCTGTGGGATCAGCCACCAGGGTCGGATTGTCGGTTGAAAAGTTCAATCCCCATCTGAGCTGTCCGATATTTTTCTGACCCCTCGGATGGAGTCCCGACCGAAGTCGGGACCTGGATGATCTGTCGTTCGTGCCGGGGTATCACCCGAAAACCCGGCACGGTGCTCGTCCGTCCACTTCGTAACGGTCGTCACTCGACCGAGACGAGGAGCCACTGGATCGTGGCCTCCTCCGGAAGGCGTGTCGCACCCTCCGGGAGACGCGGCCCGCGGTACTGGCCTACGAGCGCCGCGTCGCCTTGCTTCAGCGACACGGTCACTCGCGCGGCTGGCACCGGCACGCCGAGTACGTCCGCGAACACCGCGGCCGTGTCGGTGTGGCCGACGGCGGAGGCGAGCGGCTCGAAGCGGTGGAGATCACCGCAGCCGCTCTGCCCGCCCCATGCCCCCGCGTCCTCGATGGACAGGCCGCGGTGTTGGGGATCGGGCGTTCCGCCGCACGCGGAGCAGATGCCCCGCGCGAGGTGCCGCGCCTTTTCGAGCGAAATCTCCTCCACGCGCACGACGGCCGGAAATCCGCCGAGCATGTTGAGGGAGAACGCATTGAGCAGATGCATCTGCGCTCCTTTCCCCCGAGGCCTTGCCTCGGGCAGTTGTGGGTTGAAGGTGCGACTCCCACCTGAGCACCGAATCCCACTTGAGGATCCGGCGCTCGGGTGGGAGGACGACGCTGTGGTGCAGACCGCGTCACTCTTTGGCTTCGCATCCCAACCCGGGCTCCAGAGGCAATCATTCTTGCGAACGAAGGCGCGGCCCCCTGGAACCCGGGTGGAGATACGATGAGAACGACCAAACTCCCTCCTTGTGGGGAGAGAGTTCGGCGGGGATCAGGATTTTCTGAAATTGGCACCATGAAACACGTGGTGCGGTGGCGCATGACCCGGCCACCTCGGGCTCTCTCCTCCGTGGGTTGGTGAAGAGCGTGTGGCACGAACGAGTATCAACAAAACCACCATAGCATACTCTGTCAATTCTGTCAAGCACCAATAAGTAAAAGTGGCTCCTTTGAGCCACTTTTACTGTCCATTACGGTGAGATTTTACGGATTTCAATTAGACGTGCTCCGTAGGATTAATAGGTGGTTCCGCGAGGAGCTTGAGCTCTTGAATCTTCCGAAAGTCCCGAATGTTCCTCGTGAGGAGCGGGACGCTGTGCTCAATCGCTGTCGCAGCGATGAGAAGGTCGTTGGTTTTTCCGCGGTACCGTCGGTAGAGGAGTGCGGCAATTTGTGCCGTCCTCCTGCCAACCGTATGTATTCGGAAGTCGTTGAGGAGGCGGAGGATCACAATTTCGTGGGTGTCGATGAGGTCGGGATACCGGAGCAGTTCGAACTCCGTGATGGTCGATACTGCGGGCACCAGCGTGCCGCGGCCGATCGCATCGAAGAACGGGGCGACCATCGGATCGTCCCGTAGATGCTCGATGACGATGTTGGTGTCCAAGAGTACCTGCGTTGACATGCGTGATTACGGACGCTTCGTCCGTCGCTGTTTTTTGAGTTTGGCCCACAGACGATCCTGCTCTCGGAGTCGCCGAGTATCTAACGAGCGGATGCGTCGCTGCCATGCCACCGGATCAGTGCGACTGCTGCGGAGAATGCCCCGCGTTCGTTCGATTGCATCCGCGAGGAGGCGCCGTTCCATCGGCAGCGGCTCCCACGGGTTCTTCGGGAGCTCATGATGCGCGTGAGTGCGTCGGGTGCGTCGTACACTTCGCACGTTCGATTTCTGTGTGACGCGGTTCATAGATGGACAATTTGGAGTATACCGTATGCCGCCTATAATGGCGAACGGCGTGGTTTTGTGGAGGGCGCAGCTACCGTTTCGGTTGAACGGTCCCGGCGATCCCCATGATCCCAATGATCGTGAGGATGAGGCCGAGGAGGAGCGCGTTGCCGCGCGCCACACCAAGATAACCCAGGACGAAGGGCGAGGCGAAGAGCCAGACGCCACTGAGTGTGACCAGGGAGAAGAGAGTGCGCATAGAAAATAACCGAATTCCTAATTTCTAATTCCTAATTTCTAATCAATGACGTAATGCCCAAGCACCAATGACGATTGAGCGCTCCTACCGTTCGTGGTCGCGACTCGAGCGAGTGATCGCGTTGAAAATGAGGTTGAGCTCCTTCGCCTCTTGCCAGAGCACCCGCGCCCCATGAGTGAGTTCCGGGACTGCCACGACGATCATGCGGAGCCAGTGCTTGCACTCGCGCGCCTCCTTCTTGCAGATGCCAATCTTGTGGACGAAATCCTTTCGCGATTCCGCATCGTCGGCCTCGCAGTAGTTCGCGCCGATGCTCGTCCCAGCTCGGACACACTGTGAAATGAGTGGTCTCGTGACCGCGTTCTCTGGTATCTTCTTCGCAAAGCGGATGACCTCTTCGCCGAATCTCGCTGTTCGCTCCTCGAGATCGAACTTCGTTTTGGTCATTTGATCATTGGGCATTGGGATTTGATTAGAAATTAGAAATTCGTCATTAGGAATTCGTGGCTAACCATCGTTCCGCATCAATGGCCGCAGCGCAACCCGCGCCTGCGGCCGTCACCGCCTGCCGGTACCGGAAGTCCTCGACATCGCCGGCGGCGAAGACGCCCTCCACAGATGTTCGTGTGTGATCGTGGACGATAACGTATCCTTTGTCGTTGAGTTCGAGCTGGCCCTTGAGGAATGCGGTCGCGGGGGTGTAGCCGATGGCGACGAAGAGGCCGTCACATGGGAACTCGCGCACCGCGTTCGTTTCGAGGTTCTTGAGTTTTACGCCGGTCGTGCGCGTGTCTCCGAGCACCTCCTCAACCGCCGTGTTCCAAATGAACTCAACTTTGGGGTTGGCGAGCGCGCGATCCGCCATGATCTTTGAGGCGCGGAGCTCCGACCGGCGGTGGACGACCGTGACCTTTGTGGCGATCTTCGCGAGCGTCGTCGTTTCCTCCATCGCGGTATCGCCACCACCGACCACCACGACGTGTTTGCCGGTGTACGCGAATCCGTCGCACTGCGCGCACGTGTGGACGCCCTTCCCGATGAGGCGCTGCTCGTTGGGGATCCCGAGCCACTTCGCGGTCGCACCGGTCGCGACGATCACCGATTTCGTCTCGTACGTTTGTGCGCCAACGGTGACGCGGAACGGTTGTTTGGAGAAGTCCACCGCGGTGACGTCCTCATCCACGAACTCCGCGCCGTACCGCTGCGCCTGCTTGCGCCACCGCTCCATGAGCTCCGGTCCCATGATGGGGTCGTCGAACCCCGGGTAGTTCTCGACCTCGGAGGTCAGCATGAGCTGCCCACCCGGCATCGCGCCCGCGAACACGAGCGGCCGCAATGACGCGCGTCCCGCGTAGATCGCCGCCGTGAGCGCCGCCGGACCGCCACCGATGATGATGAGATTACGAACCATAGAAGCGGATCAGTGCGGATAGCAACGCGGATGAACGCGGATGCGTTAGCAGTAGATGTCGCGGCGGTTGCCGATGCGGAGCACAACAATACGATCCACGTCTACATCGAATGTCACTCGCCAATCTCCGATACGGAACCGCCACGTCCCCAGCTTCGAATGGGAGAGTGGTTCAGCGAAAATGAGTGGGTCATCCGATCGGACGAACCACCCAAGCTTTCGAAGTACGCGATGACGTACCTGCGGATCGAGTGCGTCGAGGTCGCGCCCCGCACTCGGCGTCAGCACCACGTGCATACCGCACTATTGGATTCCAAACCGACGCTTGACCTCTGCGAGCGTGTGCGTCTCTCCACGTGCGGCTTCACGGCGCGCACGCCGGATGGACGCGAGGTACCGCGGACTCGACAGCGCCTCGAGATCCTCAATGAGATTCTCGTAGGCACGCCGAGAGATCGCGAAGGTACGGGTGTGACCATCGTGTGTCACACGCGTGAGGAGACGATGACCGGATGGAGAACGCCGGAGTGCGCGACGACGGGGTGTGACTCGTTCACGGCGGAGTGTGGCGGGCATACACGATGAGGACATCGTGACTATAGCACAGGACTCCCACTGGGTTCAAATGTTTCCACGAAACTCCTTGAGGAGCCGCACGTCCTCCGCGCGTTCGGGGCCGTCCTCGGTTTCGATGATGAGCGGGAGGTTGTCCAAAGCTCGACTTTGGACAAAGGCGCGGATGCCGTCGGCGCCGATGTGGCCGTGGCCGATGTGCTCGTGGCGATCCTTGTGCGCGCCGAGTTCCACTTTCGAGTCGTTCACGTGGGACATTCTGAGGCGGTGGAGACCGATCGTCGCGTCGAACTTCTGCATGGTTTCCGCGACCGCCTCGGGCGTACGGAGATCGTAGCCGGAACCGAAGGCGTGCTGGGTGTCGAAGCAGATCCCCACGTCCTCGCGGTCGATCATGGTGAGGAGCTGCGCGACTTCCTCGAACGTCCCCCCGATGACGGAACCGGCGCCGGCGGAGATTTCGATGAGGAATTGGGCGGAGCCGGTGTAGCCATCGAGCGCTTTGCGGAGTCCTTGGGCAGCGTATGTGACGCCTTGCGATTGCCCGACGTCCTTCGCGCTCCCGAGGTGCGTCATGACGTACGTCGCACCGATGAGCGACGCGCGTTCGAGTTCGTCACGGATGACGCGCGCGGAATTCGCGCGCGTACGTTCCTCTTTCGATGCGAGGTTGATGTAGTACGGCGTGTGCACGACCCAGAGCTGCTGGCCGTGCGTCTCGCACGCTGCGCGGAACTTCTTCACGCCCTCGTCGGTAAGTGGCGGCGCGCCGCCTCCCTGCGGCGAGCGCGTGAACAACTGGAAACACTCGCACCCGAGTGCCGCCGCGCGTTCGGGTGCGTTCCAGATACCGCCCGCGATGGAAACGTGAGCACCGATTGGCATGCGTGGAAAGAAATCCGAAGCACGAAACTCGAAATCCGAAACAAATTCAAAAGGCGAAAACTCAAAACGTTCTTTGGTTCATTTGAACATTCGTGCTTGTTTCGGATTTCGAAATTCGAATTTCGAGTTTCTAGTTTCGCCACTTCACCTGCCCCCGCAGCCACGCGATGACTTTGCGGTTGCGGAGCATTGAGGCCACGTAGTCCCGCGCTTCCTCGGACTGCATGCGTTGGCGGAATTCCGGCGTGTCCTCGTACCGCGCGAGCTGCTGCTGGACTTCAGATTTGACTTCGTCGTCTGTGACCGCGGTCGCCTCCACGTTCGCTTCGGCGATGGCCCGTGTCACGAGTGCGACCTTCACGCGACGCACGGCATCCGGTGCGAAGTCGAGGAGGATTTCATCGCGCGTCTTCTTGAGCTTCGTCAGGTACTCGTCGAACGTGAGTCCTTGGCTTCCGACGCCACGCTCGAGCTCGTCGATCATCCGTCGCGCCTCGCCGGTGATGAGGATCTCTGGGAGGTCGGCAATGGTCGCGCGATCCATGATCGCGTCGAGCATCTCGATCTCCTCCGCATCAGCCGCCTTCTTCTCTGATTCTGCGGTGAGGTTCCGTTCGATGAGGACCCGGAGCGCCGCGAGGTCCCCCTGCCCGAGTCGTTTCGCGAACGCATCGTCGATGGGCGGGAGTTCGACGCTGTACACGTCCTTCACCGTGACTGAGCAATCGACCGTCGTCCCCGCGAGGTGCTTCTGGTAGTGGTCGGCGGGAAACGCGAGCGGGAATGATTTCGTCTCGCCCCGCGACATCCCAATGAGTTCCTCTTTCACTTTCGGGAGGTAGTACGATTCCGTGAGCTCGATCTGATGGCCACGCGCTTGTCCGCCCTCGAGCGGCACGTTCTCCCGCGAGAGGTCGAGGTCGACGACGACCTTATCCGTCGCGGTGGCTGGACGATCGACGAGCGCCTCGGTCGGCTGCAACTTGCGGAGGTCCTCGAGCGCACGGTCGACGTCGTTCGGCGCGATACGCACGGCTCTTCGCGTGACCGAGATCGTGCTGAGGTCCGGCAGCACGACGGCCGGGAGTACTGCAACCGTGGCGGTGAACTTCATGGGATTGTCCGGCGCGAGCGTCTTCACCTCGATGCGCGGGGAGCCGACGGTCTTCAGGTTCTGCTCGCGCACCGCGCGGACGTACGCGTCGCGCACCGCCTGGTCCGCCGCCTCCTCGTAGAGTGCCACAGCGCCATACCGTTGAACCGCGACGTCGTACGGCACTTTGCCCGGGCGGAACCCCTTCATCGGATGCTCACGCGACAGCGCCTCCGCAGCTTTGCGAAGGTACGGCTGGAGTTCCTCAACCGCGAGCTCGACGTCGATGCTGATGGATGATTTTGGGAGCGATGTTGTCGTAGTTTGCATACCGGACTGTCTCTGAGTTGTACGCGAAGTGCAGCGGAGGTGTCAATAAGATGGGGAAATGAGAACGAGGGCCACGGGTGTGGCCCTCGTCGTGTGCGCGCAAGTACTAGGCGAGCTGCGCGGCGAGCCAGTCGAGGGCTTCCTGCCGCGTCCCGAAGATGTTGGCGTTCGGGAATCGCGTCCGGAGGACCTTCAGCGCCTGGTTCATCGCCTTGAGCGGGTGGCCGCTCATGCCGTCGGTGTCGAAGACGACGACCGTGCGCTCCGCCTTGTCGTAGAGCGCCATCGTGGCCTCGACCATGGAGTACGCCGAGAGCGGGTTGCCGTCCTGCTTGGGGTCGGCGACGTAGAAGACGAGGTGGCTTGCCTCCGCCTTCGCCGTTTCCTCGCGCCGCTGCGCCTCTTCGTTCCAGTCCTTCACGACTGGGTTGAAGAGCGCATCGCGACTCGCGCCGCGTCCGACGAGCGCTTCGATGAAGCGCTCGCGCCAGGGATTTCCCCCGGCCGTTCCCCCGAGAAATACGAGTTTGCTCACGTAGAACCTGCCTCTCTGATGTGCTGCGCATGGTGCACCCATGGCGGTGGCGGCTTGGCCCCAGGTCAATCGCCGCATTTCAGGTGTACATGGCCCCGCAGCACGTGTCAATGCTCGGCTCTTTTCGGCAAAGTGAAGACCCGGTCCGTGGATGGACCGGGCCTCAGATTGCCGCGTGCGGGCGGGGGTTTCCGAACTCACGCACGCCGCGTGCGGCCGCCAACGGACAGGTGCGTGACCGATCGGTTCGACGAGGCGCGTCGGACGACCTCGTGGTTCGCGCGACGGCGGAGCTCGGCGGAGACGCCGGTGCTGCCGCGTGTTTCCGCGTGGACGTAGTTAGGTGTCGTCCACCGCGAGATCGTCCGGAGTGAGGACGGGCACGACGTGCACGGCGCCGAAACCACGTGACAGCCCCGCGATGAACACGTTTTCTCCATTTCGGGAGACGGTGATCGTTCGCTGCATCGTGTCCTCCATTCCTGTCTTCGTTCTGCGATGTTGTTGGGGCTTTCCTGCACCCCCTCTCGCTCCCCCTCAGAACGAGGGGGAGGGTCTGTCATGTGAAGTAACAGCCAACCATAGCAATGTAGCGTAAAGGCGCGGTTCTGTCAATAGCATTTGACATATTCCTCCTGATACGCTATCTTGGAGCCATGCCCATCGAGCAGGGTTTTGATGCTCGAAGCGGTCGGGAGACCGACCGTCGTACCTTCACTCGGTCCGATGGATCATCGGACCACCATCGCCCGGCAATCGCCGGGAGAAAAGAGAGGGCGCCAATGGCGGCCCGATTGAAAGAACTGTTTGGTCCTCGAGCGGCTGGGAGCAACGTCTTCCTCAACTGCTACGGCCTCGAATGTCGCGTGTTCGGCGCAACAGCCCCCGTGAGTGCCATGCCGGGCGAGAGCGCGCTGACGTTCACGGTGCATCTGCCGGAAGGGCAGGACCGCGGGCACATCGCGGTCGCCGTACAACACCACTGGAACGGCGCCAAAGTTTGGAGCGGCTACGTCGTCGAGCTCACGCGTGGCGATGATGGACGCGTCCACATGAACCTCGATCGCCCGTGGGTGCCGGAGGGGCATCGGATCGCCCAGGTGGACAACATCGGTCTCCACGTCACGGACGTGCAGTCGGGGACGCGGTTTACGACGGACGCGATCATCGCGAAGAAGCACGGGCTGCGCCACGTCCCGGACGGGAACCTCCTCCTGGAGTACGTCGTCGGGACGGCGCCGCTGGACCGCGTGGTCGCCGCGGCGACGGAGCACGCGGAGGAGAAGTCCGCGCGTGAGCGGCTCGCGGAGATCGAGCCGAAGCTGCGGCGCGTGGAGGCGGCCCTCGCGGAAATGGGCACGACCGTCGAGGGATTCGGATCGGAGTGGCGGCGGCTGCAGGAGATCGAGCGGGTGGCCCGAGCGCTGCTGCAGTCCGTCCAGGAATCGTCGGCTGCGGAAGCGCTCAGCCACTGTACGTCTCATATCGAGCTCGTGCGGTGGCTCGGCAACGAGTCGCAGACGTGACGTAGGCGCTAGACCAGAAACAATGGACCACCCCGATGCTCTCGGGGTGGTCTTCCTTTTGGTGTGTCGTTCCGAGCCGCCGCGAGGAATCTCACATCACGGTGCTGGCACGGGCGCGTGAGATTTCTCCTCGCTTCGCTCGTCGAAATGACACAGACGGGAGTTTTGTGGGGTCCAGTTTCTTTGATCCGTACGGGACCCTCACGACGGAGCGCCGTTCTTCTTCGGGCTGCGGGTGGCGGTTGCGGCGCGAACGACCTCACGTGCACGCTCGAGGTGCCAGTCGCAATACGCTTGCTCGATGCGGAATGGCGTGAGGATGCGGAAGCCCTGGAAGATGCGGAATGCGCCGGTCTTGCCGAGCACCTCCGCGCTCGCCGGTTTCCCGATCGCGATCGGGCACATGCCGGCCGTCGCGATCGCCTGGATGGCGACAGTCGAGTTCCCGATGCCGCAGCAGCGTTCGGATGTGATGCCGAACCATTCGGCAGTGGTGAGGAAGAGGTTGCGGCCGGGTGAGCCGTCCCCCACATTCCCGCGATCGAAGACGACGTTGAGAGCGCTGCCGAACGACCGCGTGATGTCCGCGAGCGGGCGCACCGCTGACACGGCAGCCGTTCGCACGTCGCTCGTCTGGAGCGCGGCGAGGAGCTCGGGGAGTTCTGGGCTCCCAGCAATCGCGTCGTCGAAGTCGAAAATGACCGCGGCCGGTCGTGGTTGGTCCGTGGGCATGGACGCCTCCTGTGTCGGTTGGGTGAAGGAACGAAGGAGACCGTACCACGCGCCCTCGATCCGCGCAATCATCGTCCCCGCACCCCCACCACTCCCCCTCAGAACGAGGGGGAGGGCCTCTACCGCAAGAGCCCCACAATGAGCAGGGCAACGATATTTACGATTTTTATCATCGGGTTGATGGCGGGACCCGCAGTGTCTTTGTAGGGATCGCCGACGGTGTCGCCGGTGACGGCGGCTTGGTGGGCGGGGGATTTCTTCCCGCCGTGGTTGCCGGCCTCGATGTACTTCTTCGCGTTGTCCCACGCTGCGCCGCCCGTCGTCATCGCGATCGCGAGGAACAGCCCGGAGATGAGCACGCCGATCAAGAGTCCACCGAGCGCGTGCGCACCCAAGAAGAGGCCGACGAGGATCGGGGCGACGACGGGGAGGAGCGCGGGGACGACCATTTCCTTGATCGCGGCCTTCGTGACAATGTCAACGCAGCGGGCGTAGTCAGGTTTTCCTGTCCCCTCCATGATACCCGGGATTTCGCGGAATTGTCGGCGTACCTCCTTGACGACGCTCGACGCGGCGCGGCGCACGGCTTCCATCGCTCGCGCGCCAAAGAGGTACGGGAGAATGCCGCCGATCAAGAGCCCGATGAGCACCTTTGGGTCGTCGAGGCGGAACTCGACGTTGAGCCCGCGTTCGCCGAGCGCGTGCGTGTAGTCCGCGAAGAGCACGAGTGCCGCGAGCGCTGCGGATCCGATCGCGTACCCTTTCGTCACCGCCTTCGTCGTGTTCCCGACCGCGTCGAGCGGATCCGTGACCGCGCGTACTTCATCCGGCAGCCCGGCCATCTCCGCGATGCCGCCGGCGTTGTCCGTGATCGGGCCATACGCGTCGATCGTCACAATGATGCCCGCGAGTGAGAGCATGGCCATCGCGGCGATACCGATGCCGTACAACCCGCCAATCTGGAACGATGCCCAGATTGCTGCGGCGATGACGAGGACGGGCCATGCCGTCGAGCGCATGCCAACCGCGAGCCCTTGGATGACGTTCGTCCCGTGGCCGGTCTCCGATGCCGCCGCGATCGACCGTACCGGCTTGCGTGATGTCGAGGTGTAGTACTCCGTGATGACGACGAGGAGCGCGGTCACGGCGAGCCCGATGAGCGCGGGCCCCCAGAGCATCGAGGAGGCGGGGTTGAACGAGGCATTCCCGAGCTGGAAGAACCGCGGGACCATGACGATACCGATCGCGGCGAGGATGCCGGCAGCGGCGAGTCCCTTGTACAGCGCGCCCATGATTGCCGTTGATCCCTTCCCGAGCCGGATTGCGAACGTCCCGAGGATCGAGGCGATGGCGGCGATGCCGCCGATGAGGATCGGGTAGAGGACCGCGGCGTTCCCACCGCCGCCGGTGAGTGAGCCGAGGAGCATCGTGGCGACGAGCGTCACCGCGTACGTCTCGAAGAGGTCCGCGGCCATCCCCGCATCATCGCCGACGTTATCGCCGACGTTGTCCGCGATGACCGCGGGATTTCGTGGATCATCCTCCGGGATGCCCGCCTCCACTTTGCCAACGAGGTCCGCGCCGACATCCGCTGCTTTCGTGTAGATGCCGCCGCCGAGCCGCGCGAACACGGAGATGAGCGAGCCGCCGAATCCGAAGCCCACGAGCATCTTGAGCGCCGCAGCATCTCTCCCACCGAGCGAGTAGATGGACACCACGCCGAGGAGCGCGAGCCCGACGACGAGCATACCGGTGACCGCGCCGCCCTTCACCGCGACATCAAGCGCTGGTGCGATCCCCCGCTTCGCTGCCTGCGCGGTGCGTACGTTCGCGCGTACCGCAACGCTCATGCCGATCGCGCCCGCGACCGCGGAGAGGACTGCGCCGACGAGGAAGCCGATCGCGGAACGCCAGCCGAGCGCGGGCACGAACCCAATGACGAGGAAGAGGAGGATGCCGATCCACGCGACCGCGGTGTACTGACGCTTCAAGAACGCGCGCGCGCCTTCCTGAATCGCATGCGCGATGCCGATCATCTTCCCCTCGCCAGCGGGGAGGCGCATGATCTGCGCGGTGAGGACGAGGCCGTACGCAATCGCGGCGACGGCGGAGAGGAGCGCAAACGTGAGCACGGCGGTCATAGATACGAGTTTATCCTGAGGAAGCCGAAGACTGACGAAGGATCTTACGAATTTGAGAAATTGGCTGTATGGAAGATAGAAAATGGTAATGGAAATTGGAGATGAAGGATTCCACTTTCTCGTTTCCATTCTCCATAACCACGTTCTCATTTCTCAACAGCTACTTTCCGGCGTGAGAGACCCTTCGCTTCGCTCAGGGTGAACCTGAGGAAACAAACAGCGTACCGATGGGTACGCGCTGCATCTCCAGTGTGGCGCGCATCGGTGGAGGGGTCAAGGGAGCTGTACCGCGCAGTGGTATCCTGCAGGTGCATGCGTCCTCCGACATTCATCCACGAGCGCGAGCTCATCGCATTGGGGCATGTCCCGATCGGTGTTGATGAGGCGGGGTGCGGGTGTCTTGCGGGGCCGGTGGTTGCTGCGGCGTGCGTCTTGCCGCTCGATTCTCGTCTGGGGCTCATTCGCGATTCGAAACTCCTCTCGCGCCAGCAGCGCGAGCGCCTCCTCGTGGAGTTTCGCCGACGCGGGTACCGTTGGGCGATCGGGAGCGCGTCCGTTGAGGAGATTGATCGGCTGAACATTCGGCAAGCGACGTATCTGGCGATGGAACGCGCGGTACGCGCGTTCCTTGGCCATCCGTCATCTCGAGCGGAGTCGCAGCGCAGTCGAGAGATCCCCGATCGATCGGAGATTTCTCCGCTCCACTGGACGGTCTCCGCCAAAGGCGAATGCGTTCATGGCGCAGAAATGACGGAACGGGAGGAGAATGTTCCGGTCGAAATGACGAACGTGGGGGATTGGTTCGCGCTCGTCGACGCATGGACCATTCCCAACCTCTCCATCCCGCAATGCGGCATCATCCACGGTGATCGGCTCGTGAAATCCATCGCCGCGGCATCCATCATTGCGAAATGCACACGCGATGCGCACATGGACGAGCTCGACCGCGAGTTCCCTCAGTACGGCTTCGCGGCGCATCGGGGGTACGCGACAGTTGCCCATAGGGAAGCCATCAGGAAATTCGGTACCTCTGTCAACCATCGCCTGACATTTCGCGCTTGACGACGGTTGACCGGGGGGCGATTCTGTGGTAGGATGGTGGCAGTCCTGGAAGCCCAGTTGCGCTCGTCCTTGCGCTGGAACTCCAGGTGCTTTTGTTTTCCGGCAGCGTTGTCCACAGGCCCGCATTTCCGCACTCCTGAGCGGATGCGGAAACGCCAATAAAACTTACTCTCTCTATCGCACGATCACTCAAGAAAACCGCCATCGCAGTTTGCCTGAAGTGCATCGAGTGGCTCTTCGCCATCGGGCGCGCGCTCGGGTGGTTTGGGCACCGCATTGCCGCCGGGAACACGGGTCTCGGCGGTCGCTTCGTGCGCGCGCTCATTCCGTTCTACCGGCTGTGGTGGACGATGCGCCGGGTGGGGGTCCACGGTCGGCTCAACGCGACGGGGATCGTGGTGCGATTCCTCACGAGCCGACTCATACTCCAGGGTATTTTCGCCGTCGTCGTGCTCGGCATCGCCGCGCAGACGATCCACGCGCGGGAGTTCGGCGGGTTCATCGGCGAACGCGCGCTCCTCTCCGCCTTCATTACGAGCGAGGAGGAAGACCTCGCAGAGGAGATCGTCGAGGGCCCGGCATTGCCGACGCAGCGGCCGACGTTCCGGCTCGCGAGCGTTTCGACGGCGTTCCAGCCAACCGTGCTCGCGGCAGAGGCGGTTGCCGACACTCCACCATCAACGACCGGCTTCGCGCTCATCCAGCCGATCCTCACGGACACGGCGGTCGAGGAGACCGGACGCGCTGGTATCCAGACGTACACCGTGGAGCCCGGCGACACCCCATCCACGATCGCGGAGCGGTTCGGGCTGCAAACCGCGACGGTTCTCTGGGAGAACGCGCTCTCGGCGTGGAGCACGATCCGTCCGGGTGATGTGCTTCGGATCCTGCCGACCGACGGCGTGTCGTACACCGTGCGTCGCGTGGACACCCTCGAGGCGATCGCGAAGCGGTTCGGCGCGGATGCCGAGGAAATCCTCGAGTTCAACCGACTCGTCGACGCGGATGACATTGATGTCGGTGACCTCCTCATCATTCCGGGCGGTCGTCCGCCCGCCGTTGTCGCGCCGCCGGTCATCCGTCGTCCGGCGCGACCCGCGCTCCCGCTCCCGTCCATTGCGGGGAAGTTCCTCTGGCCATCCGAGGGCGGGTACCGCATCTCGCAGTACTTCACGTGGCGGCACCACGGCATTGATATCGCGGTTGCGCACGGGACGTCGGTGTTCGCGTCCGAGGCCGGTACGGTCGTCTCATCCGGATGGATCCGCGGCTATGGCTACCAGGTGCTCGTTGACCATGGGAACGGACTCCAGACGCGCTACGCGCACAACTCGAAGCTCCTCGTGACGAAGGGGCAGCCGGTGAGCCGCGGACAAGTGATCGCGCTCGTCGGGTCAACCGGGCGTTCGACCGGTCCGCACATCCACCTCGAAGTGTTCGCGAACGGCGCTCGCGTGAACCCATTCCGCTATTTGCGGTAATCCTCTGATCGTCCACCGTCCCTCCACCGGGATCGCGGTGGAGGGTTGCGCGTCCCCCGAGCGGATGGTACGGTGACCGCGAGCTATGCAATCCTACGAACTCCTCTTCCTCACGCCACTGCAGGATCGCGAGGCCGATCGCACCGCAATCCGCGAACAGGCGGTGAAGGTCATTCAGGCGAACGGTGGATCCGTCGTGACGACGCGTGAGGTTGCGCGGCAGCGACTCGCGTACCCCGTCAAGCGGAACCAGGCGGGCGAGTACGCGCTCGTCGAGTTCACCGCGTCCGGACCCGCGGTGAAGGAGATTGAACGCGAGTTCCGGCTCCTCCCGTTCGTCCTCCGGTGCCTCGTGACCGTGAAGAGCGAGAAGGCACGCGCGGTCGGCGCGCAGATCGAGGTCATGGAGCGCGCGAAGGCGCGCGAGCGAGAGGCGAAGGCAGCGGTCGCCGAACGTGCCGCCGCGGTCACCGCGCCCGTCGCCGAGCCATCGGCGATCGAAGACCTCGACAAGAAGCTCGAGGAGATTTTGGGGAAGGAAATGGTCTAAGCAAGGGAAGAGTGAAGAGGGAAGAGTGAAGAGGGAACGATCAACTCATCACTCGTAACTCATCACTCATCACTTCTATGACGCTCAATAAGGTCATGGTCATCGGGAACCTCACGCGAGATCCAGAATCGCGCACGACCGCGGGCGGCACGAACGTCTGCACGTTCGGTGTTGCGACGAACCGTGCGTTCGTGGATCCGCAGGGGGTGCGTCACGATGAGGCGGAGTTCCACAACGTCGTCGCGTTCGGTCGGCTCGCAGAGATTTGCGCGCAGTACCTCGGGCGTGGGCGCAAGGTGTACGTCGAGGGTCGCATGAAGACCCGCGAGTGGACCGCGCAGGATGGCACGAAGCGCAACCGCACGGAGATCGTCGCGGAGAACATGATCATGCTCGACCGCGCGCCCGGCGGCGGGACCCAGCAGTTCAACAAGCGACAGCCCGCAGCACCGCCGAATGCGGCCGAGGAGGAGATGCCAGCGGAGATGGTCGCAAAGGACGAGCTCAAAGTGGAGGAGATACCGTTTTAGAAGTGAAGAGGGAAGAGGGACGAGTGAAGGGGGAAGGGCGATCAACTCATCACTCATAACTCATCACTCATAACTCCCATGTCACTCCCTCCGAATGCGCCGCCATCACGTACGAAACGCAAGAGCCGCATCATCCCCGAGCAGCGGCACTGCTTCTTCTGCATCCACCACATCGAGGAGCCGGACTACAAGGATGTGCAGCTCCTCGGGCGGTTCGTGTCCTCGTACAAGAAGATTGCCCCGACGCGCCGCTCCGGCGTGTGCACCGCGCACCAGCGGAAGCTGAAGACGGCCATCAAACGCGCACGGGTCATGGCGTTGATGCCGTACATCCCGGAATGACGGATCGTACGCAACAGGATCGACTCATGGAGCGGCACCGGATCCTGCGAGGGATCCGTGAGTTTTTTTGGGCGCGGAATTTTTTAGAGGTTGAGACTCCGGTGATGCTCGCACATCCATCGCAGGAGCCGTACCTTGAACCCCTGCGGACGACGGTCCATGACGAGCGCGGACGTGCGCATGATGCCTTTCTCCGCATGAGTCCGGAGTTTTCACTGAAGAAGTGCCTTGGTCAGGTGTCAGGTGTCAGGTGTCAGGCGCCAGGTCTTTTTGAAATCGGTCCGGTCTTTCGTGACGGTGAGCCCTGGGGCGGCACGCACAATCCCGAGTTCACGATGCTCGAATGGTACCACCGTGATGCGGACTACCGGGCGCTCATGGTTGACTGTGAGACGTTGCTCTCCCATCTCCTCGACGCTATCCTCCCCGACGAGCATCGCGGAATGACCAAGAACCAAATTCTCCGCCAAAGGCGGATCCGCCTCTGGCGGACAAATTCCAAACAAATTCAAAATTCAAAATTCAAGATTTCCTACCGAGGCCAATCCATCAACCTCACCACGCCCTGGGAGCGGCTTACCATGCGTCAGGCGTGGAAGCGGTACGCGAAGCTCGACCTCGATCACCTCCTCGGGTCCACAAAGTGGCCAACCCCGGGGGTTGGCCACTTTCGCGGGGCACGCGCGGCGATGGCGAGAGTATGTCGCGCGAAGGGATATACGGTGACGACGGACGATACCTTCGACGATCTCTTTTTCAAGATCCACCTCACGGAGGTGGAGCCGAAACTTGGGAGAACGCGTCCGACATTCCTCCTTGACTGGCCCGTGCAGATGGCTGCGCTTGCGCGGAAGAAATCCAAAGACCCGCGCTACGCTGAGCGCGTCGAGCTCTACATCGGTGGTCTCGAGATCGCGAACGGATTTTCAGAGCTCACCGACGCAGATGAACAACTCGCGCGATTCCGGGCCGATCAGCGCCTCCGCCGGAAACTCGGGAAGCCGGTCTACCCGATCGACATGGATTTCATCGCCGCCCTCCGCCGCATGCCACCGACGGCCGGCATGGCCCTCGGCGTCGATCGCCTTGTTATGCTCCTTACGAATGCGGCATCCATTGACGACGTGCGATGGCTCCCCGCCCCTCGACTGTTCTCGGGCCCCCGTCGTGATGTACAGTGAGAACGATACGTTGAGCACCCTTTTGCATACACTATGCCTCCAACCCCCGAGTGGCTTCGGAACCTGCGGCCGCAGCAGATCGTTGGCGCGATCATCGGGATCACCATCGCGCTCACACTGTTCGGCAAGTACTTCTTCCCCCTCCTCGTCATCGGGGCGATCTACTTCTTTCTCCGTCGCGCGCAATGGAGTGGCTCCGACGCGCGGGCCGGGGCAGGCCGTTCGCGCGTCATTTCGACTGGTACTACTTCCACTATCCTCAACACTATGCGTTCCAAAGCCCCGTGGGTTATCGTCGCGGTTGTCGTGCTCGTTGTTCTCGCATCGAGCGTGGTGGTCATTGGTGCGGGACAAACCGGCGTCGTGCACCTGTTCGGCAAGGTCCGTGATGCCGAGCTCCGGAGCGGCATCCACCTCGTGAACCCGCTCGCACGCGTCGAGAAGATGAGCATCCGTACCGAAGAGTTCTCCATGACGAAGACGCGCGAAGGCGGTTCGGGCGACACGCTCACCGTCCTCACGAAGGAAGGACTGGATGTCTCGCTCGACCTCACCGTACTGTACCGACTCCAAGAGGCGAAGGCATCGGACATCTTCCGCGAGGTGGGGCCGCAGTATCGCGATCGCATCGTACGGCCGATCATCCGGAGCGCGATCCGTTCGACCGTTGCGGAGTTCGAAGCGAAGGACATCTACTCCGCGAAGCGTGAGGAAGTTGCACGAAAACTCCGTGAACTCATTGCGAAGGACCTCGAACCGCGCGGGATCACGCTCGAGGAGGTACTGCTCCGCGATGTCGCACTGCCGGAGCGGCTGACCGAGAGCATCCAGGAGAAGCTCACCGCGGAGCAGGAGGCGCAACGCTACGAGTTCACACTCCAGACCGCGAAGAAGGAAGCAGAGCGCAAGCGCATCGAGGCCGAGGGCCAGCGCGACGCGCAGCGGATCATCACCACCTCGCTCACGCCGGAGTACCTCCACTTCAAGTACATCGAGTCGCTCAAGGACCGCCCGGGCACGATCTACGTCCCAACGAATCCCGCGAACGGGTTGCCATTACTGCGGGACATCGGGAGGTAGCGTGTCAGGAGACACGAGTGACCCGCCACGTGGCGGGTCACTCGATTTCCTGCTATACTGAGTCTCTCTCATGATTTGAGACCACCGCGTATGCTCTACGCAACCCGGACCGCTTCGTGGTTCACCCCCCGGTTCGTCATCGCAGCCGCCTTGTTCACCGCGGCGCTTGTTGTTGCGGCGTGGGTTCCGAGCGCGCACGCAGCCACCCGCGGGCCATCGCGGGCGGTGTCCCCGACGCTCACGGGCGAGCGTCCGGACCTCAAGATCACCGTCGCGACGTTCGACGGACGAAACCTCCATGTCGAGTACGTGAATGCGACCGGCGTGTACGACCGACGGCGATACGAGGTGGGGTTCCAGTGGTACGACGCGGCTGGCCAGTCGATTGGTGTGCGTCACTGGCTTCCGCAGCCGGAGGTGGAGCGCGGCGGGGTTGCGATCCTCGACACGAAGTACCGCACGGAGCTCTCGTACAAGCGGCGCGATGGCGTGTACGGCCGTCGCCTCTCGGCCTTCGTCGCAGAGCGACCAGACACGGCGGTCGAACTCCGCGTGACCGTAGATGATGGGGACCGCATCGGTGAGACGGACGAGACGAACAATATCGCGGCGTTGAAGTTCTCGCTGCCGGACCTCCAGATCACCGCAGCCGGATTTACGGACGCGAGTAGAGTGGAGCTGAAGTACCGGAACGCGAACCCCGCGGTCATCGCGCAGTCGTTCCGTATCGGATTCACGTGGGTGGATGACGCGGGCGCGGTGCAGGCCGCGACGCGGTGGGTATATGCCCTCGAGCCTGAATCCGGAGCGGAGGCGACGTTGCAGACGATGCGCACGGACGCGTCGTACATTTCCGAGAGCGGGGGGCAGGCTGGCGATCGGCTCGACTGGTACCTCGGGCGTCGTCCGGCGAAGGCGGCGCAGCTCAAGATCACGCTCGATGACGCGGGGACCGTGACGGAATCGAATGAGCAGAACAACGCCGTGCTCCTGCGCGTTGCGATGCCGGACCTCACCATCCGCGATGCGGTGCTCTTCGGCGACACGCTCACGCTCACATCCGCGAACGCGTCCGATGCTGGCACCGGTTCATTCATGATCGGATTCCAGTGGGTGACGCCGGATGGGATCCCCGTCGGTCGGGAGTACGCAGCGCTGACCGGCGCGCTCGGCCCGAAAGAGGAACGCCCGTTCTCCTCAAAGGGCGTCACTGTGTTTTCCGGAAGCGGGAACCGTCAGGCGTACCAGTACCTCAGCACGTTCCTGCACAACCAGCCGTCGGGTGCCGAGCTCCTGCGCATCACGATCGACTCCGAGCGAGCGCTCGCGGAGTCCAACGAAGGCAACAATATCGCAACCGTCGTGTCGAAGCAGCCGGATCCGGACCTCACGATCCGCGACGCATCGTTTACAGCCGGTCGCCTTCGGTTCATCGCGGTGAACACGAGTGCCGGTCCCGCGCGGGCTCCAGTCTCCTTCTGGTTCGAGTGGGTGAACGCGGACGGCGAGCGCGAGCTCGGGCCGTTCTGGTACGACGAGCCTCGTGACATTGCGGCGAAGCAATCGGTGCTCATCGACTCCGCGAACCTGCGCGTCTGGGGCGTGCCTGCTCGCGGGGATCGCGTCGTCGAGTCGCCCTTCGCGGCGATTCTCGCCGCACCAGTACCCGGCGTCACCGGTCTCAAGGTGTGGGTGGACGGACCGAATCGCATCGCGGAGTCGAACGAAGCGAACAACACCGTGCTCCTCAGCGTCCCTCTGCCCGACCTCACGGTCATCGCGCTCACACTCACAGATGACGCGATCACGTGGAAGGTCAAGAACCTCGGGGACACGGCGGAGGGAGGCATCTCCTACCGCACGACACTCGCGTGGCTCGCTGCGGACGGTCGGGTACTCGCTGAGCAGACCATGCAGACGGCGATCGAACAGCTCTTCGGTGGTCAAGCGCTACTCGAAGACATTCCCGCGGACTTCCGCAACCCCCCCGCGGGTGCGGTGAAGTTCCGGGTGGTCGTCGATGCAAAGGGCGACGTGGTGGAGAAGGATGAGGGGAACAACAGCGCGCTGCTCGAGCAGCTCCCGCAACCGAAACCAGACCTCACGGTTTCGAACCTCGCGCTCGCCGATAAGGCCATCACATGGAAACAGGAGAACATCGGCAGGGAGGCGAGCGGTAGGTTTTCCTTCGTCACCCGCGTGGAATGGCTCGATGCCAAGGGTACGACGCTCGGGAGTCAGGATCCCGAGACGTTCGTTGTCACGGTGATGGAGCGGGGCGTGGTGGGGCCGCAGGACACGAAGGTGGAGTACGGCATCCCAGAGGAATTCTTCATCCCGCCGCTCGGTGCGGTGACACTGCGGGTGGTCACGGACGCGAAGCATACGATCGGAGAGTCGGACGAGGGGAACAACATCGTTACCATCACGATACCGGCGCACCGCCCGGACCTTGCGGTCACGAATCTCGCGCACACGGGAGATGCCATCACATGGAAACAGGAGAACATTGGTGATGCCGTGAGCGGCAAGTTCTCCTTCGTCACCCTCGTGGAATGGCTCGATACCAATGGCACGACGCTCGCCCGTCAAGAACCGGAGACCTTCACGCCCAAGCTGCTGCCGAAAGGCGTAGTCGGCGCTCAGGATACCAGGGTGGCGTACGGGATCCCCGCCTCGTTCTTCGCACCGCCGCGGGGCGCGGTGAAACTTCGCGTCACCGTGGACCCGAAGAACACCGTCGCGGAGAAGGACGAGGGGAACAACGCGGTAGAGATTGCCATCCCCGAATCAGCGCTCAAAAGGCCGGACCTGACATTTTCTCGGGTTTTCATCCCAGAAGGAAGGTCGTGGTTGGCGGTTGAATATAAAAATCTCGAAAGCGCAGTGGGCTCTCCGGAGTTTTCTTGGGCGATGTACTGGGTGGACGCGTCTGGCAAGCGGCTGGGTACGCCATACGAGGGTACTCGGCCCGCGCTGAAGGCTTGGGGATCTTCCGGAGCCTCGTCGGATACAGATGTTCCGCTCGGCAAATGGCTCGCGCAGCCGAAGCCTGCCGGAGCGACACAGCTCGAGATCGTCATTGATCCGGAGAACCGCATTGCCGAGTCTGATGAAACGAACAACCGTACAACATTCGATGGGTGGTCACCGCCGAAACGAGAGACACCAAAGCTCCCCGATCTCACGATCACGAAGGCGACGTTCGATACCGCGGCGCTTCGATTCCAGTACCACAACCGCGGCGACGGCGAGGCCCGGCCCGGGGTTTCCTTCTGGTACGAGTGGGTAGATGCGGCGGGGCGGCGCGTCAGCGAGCTCCGGTGGATCAACATCGGCGGCATGGGGCCGAGAACGACGAGCGAGGGGAATCAGCTCCTTGATTTCGCCGATCTCGACGGGGAGCGCGGGAAAATATTCCTCGGCGAGTTCGTTGCCAACGCTCCGGAATCCGCGACGCACCTCAAGCTCACGATTGATGGGCCGAACGCGCATGCGGAAGCGAACGAGCAGAACAACTCGGTGTTGCTCCCGAATCTGGTTCTGCTCAGGCCCGACCTCATCCTCCGCGACGCAGCGCTCAGCCGCGAGAAACTGAAAGTGACGATCGTGAACGTGGGGAAAGGGACGGCGGAGCGCGTCATGTGGCAGTTCGTGTGGCGCGGGAAGAACAGCGAGGCGCTTGCGACGTCGGAGATCGAGGCGGCGGTCGGGACGCTCAAACCCGGGGCATCGTACCCGGTCGAGCTCCCGATCGCGAACGCGCGTGCGTTCGGCATCTTCCGGTTCCTCCGGGACATGCCGAATGGTTCGGTCGCACTCGAGATCGCCGTGGATCCGAAGGGTGCCATCGCGGAATCCGACGAGCGGAACAATACCGCACGTGTCGTCCTCCCGTCGCAGTCGGACCTCGTGGTCTCGGACGTCGAGGTGCGTGATGGTGCGCTCCACCTCGGAGCACGGAACGTCGGTACGGCAGATGCGAAGGCGACGGATGCCTGGCTCATGTGGTTCGGTGTGAAGGGCGCGCTCCCGTCGAGCGGCGCGGTGGACCTCCCGGCGATTGCGGCGGGGAAAGAGACGACGGTCGTCGTGCCGCTCGACGGGTCACAGAAGGCCTCGAGGATTCTCCGCGACCCCCCGACGGACGGTACGCGCCTCCGGATTTTCCTCGATGGCAGCCGGAAGGTCGATGAGGCGAATGAGCAAAATAACGACGCGTGGCTCGACCGCGCGAAGCTCGCGACCACAGCGAACCAGCTACCAGTCGCGGATGCCGGCGAGGACATCACTGAACGCGATGATGATGGAGACGGGAAGGAGATGACCCGATTCTACAGTAGGAATTCCAAGGATCCCGATGGGAAGATCGTGAAGTGGGCGTGGACGGTTGCCGGACGAGAGGTGGCGACCGGCCAGTTCCCGTACTGGCGTGACGTGCCGGTCGGAACGCACGAGGTGACGCTCACGGTCACGGATAACGGCGGTCTCACCGCGACGGACACCGTGCGGGTGACGGTGCAGCCGAAACCAGCGACGCAACCCGATCTCGCGCTCGACGCGTTCACCATGACGCCGACGCAACCCAAGCCGGGAGACACCGTCACGTTCACCGTTCGCGTTGTGAATCGAAGCACCATCTCGGTCGGTACCGTGAGTTCGGTGAGTTTCGACATCTGGACCGACAGCAAGTATCGCACCCAGCTCGCGCAACCCGTCGTGCGCGACCTCGCGCCCGGCGAGTCGCAGGAATTCCATTGGAACGATCCGAAGGACCGCTCCTACCACTGGAAGCCGCAAGCCGGGTCACACCGCATCTCCGTGTGCGTGGATAACATGAAGCTGATCACCGAGTCCAACGAGCAGAACAACTGCTCGGCGGTCAACGTGGTCGTGCGTGCGCCGGAGCCGGTCGCGCCGAAGCAGGCCGACCTCGTCGTCGAGCGGATTTCGGTCACCCCCGCGAAGCCAGTGGTTGGAGACGCCGCGCTCACCTTCACGGCAGTCGTGCGAAACATCGGTGGAGCAGCATCGGATGCATCGGTGGCATACCTCTCACTCGACCTCGGGGACGATGATGATCTCGAGGGCGCGCCGGAACCAGAGGATGTGCCCGCGATCGCTGCGGGAACAACGAAGACGGTGACGTGGCAGGGAGAGGCCGCAGTCGCAGGCACGCACCGGATCGAAGTGTGCGCGGACGTCGCGGAAGACGTGGAGGAGGCCAACGAGGAGAACAACTGTCGGGAGCAGACGTTCACGGTCGGCGGCGCGGCGTCGGCGACACCAGCACGAACGGTCGCCTCGCCGTTCCGCTCCATCCTCGGCGCAATCCTGAGTGGCCTCGCGACGCCGATCGTTGCGGGCGGAGGGCCGTGACACACAGGCGGGAATGAGGAATCAGGAATAAGGAATAGAAAATCCCACCGTCGAGGTGGGATTTTCTCTCTTGACCAAGCGCGTCGTTCACGTTATGGTCGCGGCGAAGCTCAATCCGTTCCTTTCACCAACGAGAGGACCACACCATGGACCACGAGGCACGCGCAGCGGAGATCAATTGGCTCCGCGGCAAGATCGCCGAGGGGTCCCGAGACGTCCACCGCATCCACCTCCCGCTCATCGGGCTCCTCATCGAGGCGGGCGAGACCGCAGAGGCGATCGCGCTCTCCGTGGTCACCGCCGACCTCTGCTGGGCGGACGGTTCGATCCTCAAGGCGTTCGCGGTCTTGAACCGCGCGCTCACGCTCATCCCCGATCACCCGAAGCTCATGAGCCGCCATGCCGCATGGCGGGCGCAGGCATCCCCTGCGCTCCTCTCAGTGATCGAGCGGCGACCGACCCAGCCCGGTACCGCCTTCCCGCTCCAGCTGCTCCTCGAGGAGTACCATCGCGGGCGGATCACGAGGTGCACGATTCGAGTGGCCGACGACCCAGCGTCGCTGCGCGTCGCGATCGAGCACGCTGATGCGCTCCCGGAGGCGTTCCTTCGGGACGCGCGGTACGCGGTCGCGATCTCCGAGCGAGAGGAGCCGATACAGTGTTCCGGCCGCGTCACCATCGCGCAGGTGTACCGGCATGAGCTCGAGCTCGTCCCTGCGGACGATGCCACCGAGGCGACATTCCGCGAGGCGGTCCGCAGCGACCCGACGACGGGCCTCTCGAACATCACGGCGCTCATGCTCGACACCGGCATGCTGCCCCCGCTCCGCGTGCGGAACGTCTACTGCGCGAGCGCGCTCGCGGACGAGGAGGGCTTGAGCGAGGCTGCCGACGCGTGACGGCGCAACAACCGAGCAGCCCCGACATTGTCGGGGCTGCTACTCATTTGTGATGCTCAGGAATCCTGCCGCTGCGCAAGGATGCGGTGGATCGCGACGAGGGCGGCGCGTTTGTAGCGCCAGTCGCGCCGGATGAGCTCCTCGCGCTGCGCATCGGTCCTCGCTTGCTTGTAGGCATCGCGCATGCCGTGCGCGCGAGACATTGCCAGAGCGACGATGCGCGGATTTCGCTCGCCACGGCCGTACGCGTCGAGGATCTTTCGGTACTCCACCGCACTGCCCTCGAGGTCAGAGCTCGGCATCGCCTGCCACTGGGCGAGTGTCTCCTGCGGGACGTGTCGTTCAATGAGGATGGTGTCAATCGCGTCGAGCGCGGCCTGCTTGTACGCGGTATCCTTCGCGATCACCGCCGCGCGCGCGGTGTCCGTCTGCGCCTGTTCGTACCTATCGCGCAAACCTCGCGCTCGGGAGACCTGTCCTGGGCTTCCCCGATTCCCGCGCATCCGGTCCTGGAGGATCTGCTGGTACTCCCTCACCATCCCATCGAGCGTATCGTCGTGCTTGCTGCGCCACGCCTCGAGCATCGTCGGTGGGACAGGCGATCGTTCGACGATGCGGATGGCGACCGCGCTCCGGTCGTCGTCCTTGCCGCGGTCCGTGAGCGCATCGACCTCGCGGCCCGCTATCCACGCCTTGTCCTTCGCCTTCACGCGTTCCTGCGATGCCGCGACGAGCGCCTTCGAAATGCGCACCGGATCGCCGGAGTACTCTCGGGCGATCGTTGCGATCTCTCGATCGGTGAGGCAGTCGCCGACCCCGTCACTGATCGCGATGAACTCGTCACCCTCCTCAATGGGGGTTCGCGTGACGTCAACGCGGACGTTCGGGTAACCGAGCGCGCTCGAGATGCGATTCCGAAACTCCATGATGGTCGCGCGCTGCGCATCGGTCATCCGCCGATCCACCTCGGGGTCGCCAACCTGATCTGCATCCGGCGGGAGGAGCTGGCCGTCGACGCGATGCCCTTTGTCGATCATCTGCTGGATGAGCGACTGGTCCTTCGTGATCCGCTCGAGTCTACCGGCCCGGAGCCGGTACACGCGACTGTCGCCGACCTGCGCGGTGATGAGCTCCTTTGGCCTCCCGCTCTCGCGGTCCTTGAGGACGTGCATGATCGAGCACGTCGTCCCCATGCCCTTGAGCTTCGGGTCAGCCTCCACCATGATCTGGAGCTTGCCACCAGCCTGGACAATCGCACTGCGGAGGTAGTCGGCCACTTGCGCGCCATCGTGAGCGATGCCCTTCGGCATGCGCACGAGGTGCTCGCGGATGAACTCCGAGGCGCGCGATGAGGCGACCTCGCCGGCCGCAGCGCCGCCCATCCCGTCGAGCACGCCGTACGTGTCGGACCGTTCGTCCACGAGCACGGCGTCCTCATTGTTCGGGCCCTTCTCGAAGTTCTTGTCCGTCACGACGCCAACCTCGAGCGCTACGGGCTCGGCCTCAACGAGTTCGATCTCGTCCGGTTGCGCGCCGCGCGGGCGGGGTTCCACTTCGGTCGGCTCAGCATCGTCTGGGAGCCGATCAATAGGCTTGGTCATAACAGCTTAGGATAGCACGGAACCGTTCGTTCGTCAACCCCTCCGTGTGGTACGCTATACTGTGGATACGGTACCACGATTCCTGCGCACATGACGAAGATTCGCAAGGCGATCATCCCGGTCGGGGGCTTAGGCACGCGCTTCCTGCCGGCCACGAAGGCGCAGCCGAAGGAGATGCTGCCGGTCGTGGACAAGCCGGTCATCCAGTACATCGTCGAGGAGGCGGTCGCTGCGGGGATTGAGGAGATCATCTTCGTCACCGCGATCGGGAAACGCGCGATTGAGGACCACTTCGATCGGAATTTCGAGCTCGAGTACCGCCTCGAGCAGAAGCGGAAGCGCCAGGAGCTCAAGGAGATCGCGGCGATCGGAAAGCTCGCGGCGTTCGCATTCGTGCGACAACCGAAGCCGCTCGGCGACGGACATGCGGTCGCGTGCGCGCTCCCGTTCGTGGACGACGACGAGACCGTCGCGGTGCTCTTCGGCGACGACATCGTGGATGCGAAGACCCCCGGCATCGCACAGCTCATCGCGTGCCACCGTGAGCGCGGCGGATCCGTCGTCGCGGTCTCGGCGATTCCGCGCGAGGAGACGCACCTCTACGGCGTCATCGCCGGGAAGCGCGTGGGTCCGCGGACGTACGCGGTGCGGGAGTTCGTCGAGAAACCGAAACCGGCCGATGCACCGACGAATCTCGCGGTGCTCGGTCGGTACCTCATCACGCCGGCCGTCGCGAAGATCCTCCGACAGCAGCGACCGGGGAAGGACGGAGAGATCCGCCTCGCGGACGCATTCATCACCGCAATCGGAAAGGGCGAGCCGCTCTTCGCTCGGGAGATCGCGGGGAAGTGGTACGGGTGCGGGGACAAGCTCGGGTTCCTCGAAGCGAACGTCGCGTTCGCGCTCCGTCACCCGGACCTGAACGGAAAATTCCGGACGTTCTTGAAAGGAATTGTATGAGATTCAAGGCACTGCTGCTCTGCTGCTCTGCTGCTCTGCTGCTCCTCGGCGCTGGCTGCAAGAAAGGCATCCCGAAGGATGTCGCGGCGCGCTTGAAGCCCGTCCAGCTCGAATGGTGGGGCGTGCAGGAGACCGAAGATGAGGTGCAACCGATCCTCGACGAGTACCGGAAGATCAACCCGCACGTGTCGATCACGTACCGTCGGTTCCGGTTCGACGAGTACGAACGCCGGCTCCTCAATGCGATCGCAGAGGGGGACTTCAAGGGGCCAGACATCTTCGCGCTGCCGTCATCGTGGGCGCGGAAGTACCGCTCGAAGCTCCTCCCGGCGCCGCGCGCGGTGACGATGCCGTTCAAGGAGTTGCGTGGGAGCGTGAAGAAGGAGCTCTACGCAGAGCTCCGCACGACGCGGCTCCCCGCGCCGTCGGAGCTCGGGAACCTCTTCCTCGATGCGGTCGTCCAGGACGCGGTGTTCGAGACCGAGCCCGTCGAGGGGAAGGCATCCGAGCCTGCGGTGTTCGGCCTCCCGCTCGCCGTCGATACGCTCGTGACGTACGCGAACCGCGATCTCCTGAACGCCGCCGGCATCCCGGAGCCGGCGAAGACGTGGACGGAGCTCCAGACGCACATCCCACGACTCACGAAGCTCGACGCTGCCGGCAAGCTCGTCCAGTCTGGTGCGGCGATCGGCACTGCTCGCAACGTCCAGCGGTCGTTCGATCTCCTCTCGCTCCTCATGATGCAGAACGGTGCGGTCATGGCAACGCCGGATGGCGAGGTGCGCTTTCACCAGATTCCCTCCGCGCTCTCCGGCACGCGCCAGACGCCGCCGGGACTCGACGCGCTCCTCTACTACACGGACTTCGCGAACCCGACGAAGCTCATCTACACCTGGAACGCGGAGCAGCCGGATTCCCTCGAAGCGTTCCTCCAGGGACGCGTTGCGTACTTCTTCGGCTACAGCTACCACCGGCCGATCATCACGGCGCGCGCGCCGCGCATCAACCTGAGCGTCACCGGCATTCCACACATCGCGGCGGCGGTGGACCCGACGACCGGCACCGTCGTCGGAAGCGACGTCATCGAGGGGACTCAGGCCGTCGCGATCAACTACGCGAACCTCTGGCTCCAGACCGTCTCCGAGCGCACGAAGCACCCGAACGAGACGTGGGATCTCGTCAATTTCATGGCGACGAAGACCCCGGTCGTGAAGCAGGTCCTCGCGGCTGCCCAGCGGCCGACCGCGCTCCGGAGCCTCGTCGCCGAGCAGCTCCAGGATCCGCAGCTGAAAGTCTTCGCCGCCCAGCTCCTCACCAGTCGCACGTGGTACCGCGGGGTGCAGCCGGAGGCCGCGGAAACCGCGTTCCATGAGCTCATGGATGACGTGCTCCGCAGCGCGGACCCCAACCAGGCGCTCCAGCTCACCGCCGAAAAGGTAAATCAAACTCTGTGAGAATGCAGAACTACGTTTTTTCCCCCTCCCGGGGGAGGGGGAGCTGGAGGGGGTGGGGGATCATCATGCTCCCCGTCTTCTTCCTTCTTACTTCCTACTTTTTACTTCCAACGCCAGCGCTCGCCCAGCAGTGCGTGAACAACGTGCCGAGCACCGAGTGTCGGAATCAGCAGCGGACGTTCATCACGAACCCGAACTGCGCGTGCTGTGGGGACTGCAAGCTCGAGGACTTCACGAAGCTCGCGGTCGAGGCGTCGCGGTTCATCTTCTGGATCACAGGATCGCTCGCACTCCTTATGTTCGCAGTCGGCGGGTTCTGGTGGCTCACGGCCGCCGGGACCGCCGAGCGGATTGAGAAGGGGAAGAAGACCTTGGTCGCGGCGGTCGTTGGGATTATCATTATCTTTGGAGCCTGGGTGATCGTGAACACGCTCCTCGCCTCGCTCACCGGCCGCGTGAACCGGTGTGGGGTTGCCGAAGTGCTCGGTGGTACGTGGACGGAGACCAGGTGCAACGCGCCGCGAGGTGGCCGTCCGTAACATTGGTTGTCGGTATGCGTCCGTACTACATCCGCACGACGATCCTCCTCTTCGCGCTTGCGGTGGTGCTCGCGGTACCGTTCGGCGCAGTGGCATTCCACTGTCCGGGTCAACCAGCACACGGTCCGGTGACACCGCTCCCTCCCTGTCCGAGCGGAAGCGGCGGAGGTGGTGGGACCGGCACCGGCCTCGACAACCCGCTCCCATCCGCCGATATCCCCACGATCCTCGGGAACGTGCTCCGGGCGTTCTTCGGTATCCTCGGGTCTCTTGCGCTCCTCATGTTCATCTACGGTGGATTCACGTGGTTGACGTCGGGTGGCGCAGCTGAGAAGATACAGAAGGGGAAGGATACGATGGTGTGGGCAGTCTTAGGCATCGCGATCACGTTTGCCGCCTACGCTATCGTGAATTTCGTCATCGGCGCGCTCACGAGCTCGTAATTATCCACAACCTTCACTCATAACTCACGACTCAAGTCTCATCTCATCACTATGCGCACCACGCACACGGACCGAGCGCGCCTCGCGCGGAAGGTCGCCGCGACGGCCGCAACGGTTGGGCTCTCGCTCATCCTCCCACTCACGGCGTTCGCCGGTGGGATCGACACCGGCATCAACTACGGGACCGCGACCGGCCTCTCGACCCGTGATGTCCGCGAGGTCGTCGCGCGGATCATTAACGTCGCGATGGGCCTCCTCGGCATCGTCGCGGTCGTCATCATCCTCGCTGGCGGCTTCATTTGGATGACCGCAGCCGGGAACGAGGAGAAGGTGGAGAAGGCGAAGAAGCTCATCTTTTCCGGCATCATCGGGCTCGCGATCATCCTCACGTCGTTCGCAATCGCGCAGTTCGTCATCCGATCGCTCGTCACGGCGGCAGCGGATTAAACTGAGTACCAGAGCGATTTGTATGCGGGTGGTCCGCCCGCGTATCCACTCGGCTTTCACGGTGGTCACCGCGGCAGCGCTGCTCGCGGTGGCCTTCGTATTCGTGCAACCAGCCTCCGCGCGGGAGAGCGCGGCGGACCTCACACGGCAGGGGCTTAGTGGCACCGCGAACACCGCGGGGCTCGGGACAACCGCGACGCCGCTGCCGGTCATTGTCGGGACCATCATCTACGCGGCGCTCTCGCTCACCGGGATTATCTTCGTCATCCTCATCATCTACGGCGGGTTCATGTGGATGCAGGCGCGCGGGAACCAGGAGGATGTGGCGAAGGCGAAGAAGATCATCGAGTCCGCGATCATCGGGGTCGTCATCATCGGCCTCGCATTCGCGATCACGAGCTTCGTCATCAACCGGATCACTGAGGCGCAGGGCGCGACGCCAGCTGCCGCTCCTGCGGCGGGAGGGTGACATCCTGCGCGTTCCTGAGGCTATGATGCCGAGCCCTTCCATCCGTGTACGCCGCTGCGTGGCATGGGTGTCGTCCGCGATGGTGGTGGGCGCGCTCGCGCTGCCGCTCGTCGCGCACATGAGGGAGAATCCGTTCACGAACGCCGGTACCCAGCTCGGGACGGTCGCCGGAAAGGCAGGCCAGGCAGGAAGCGTGCGGGAAGGCGCACTTGAGGACACGATCGGGAAGCTCATCAAAGCCGCGCTCTCGCTCGCCGGCGTCATTTTCTTCGGGTACATCGTGTGGGCGGGGTACCTCTGGATGACCGCGCACGGCGAGGAGGAGAAGATCACGCAGGCGAAGAAGATGATCTCCGGCGGCACGATCGGCCTCGTCATCACGCTCGCCGCGTACGCGATCACCGTGTTCATCATCTCCCGGCTCGAGCAGGCCCGCGGCTAGCTCGAGCGCGTGCTCGTACTATGCGATTCCTGCGCATCCTCGCGGTGACGAGCGTGGTCGCGATTGTACTGATCCACGCTGCACCACTCGCACTCGCCGATGAACCGGCGCCCGCCGGTGCCACGCCGGGAAGCCTCCGCGGTCGTCTCCAGCGGACCGCGGGTTCCGCGGGGTTCGACAGTGATACGGATGAGTACCGATTCGCGAGGATCATCGGTGGCATCATTAGGTATGCGACCACGCTCATCGGGGTCATCCTCGTTGCGCAGATGGTGTACGCCGGTTACCTCTGGATGACCGCGTCGGGGAATGAGGAGCAGATCACGAAGGCGAAGAACATCATCAAGCGATCGATCATCGGCCTCGCGATCGTGCTCAGCGCCTGGGCGATCAGCTTGGCGGTGCTCCTGCGTATTACCAACGCGACCGCTGGCTAGCCTCTGTATGCGCGTCCCCAGCCTCCGATGGCGTCGGTGCGCCGAACGGGTCGCCGCCGGAGCGGTGCTCGTCGCGATTGCGTTCGTCCCGATCGTAGCGGTCGCGCAGAGCATTGAGGCGGAAATCGGCAATCAATTCCTCGAAGCGTCGAACGCTGCCGGTGCAGGACAGCAGGAGGGAGAGCTCGAGTTCGTCGTCGCGCGCATCATTCGGGCGTCGCTCTCGCTGCTCGGGATCATCATGGTCGCGCTGCTCGTCTACGGTGGGTACCTCTGGATGACCGCCATGGGCAACGAGGAGCAGATCACGAAGGCGAAGCAGATCATCCGGAATGCCATCATTGGGATTGCCATCGTGTTGAGTGCGTACGCGATCAGCGTGTTCGTCATCCGGAAGCTCCTCCAGTCAGCCAGCAGCGTGGGGACTCCGTTGGGGTAACACACCGCCGAAAAGGAAACCGCCCCGTGAGACTCCTCGTCTCACGGGGCGGCTGATGTCGAGCCTCGTTACCCGTCGCAGAACCACGGGGTGAGGTTGATCTTCTTCCCCCCGCGCTCCGCGCCGTACGCGCCACCGACGTGCGTGCGGATCCGACAGCGCGCGAGCGCCGTCGCGATTGGCACTCCCTGCGCCGCGTCGCCGAACGAGATCGTGTCGTACAGGGCGTACGACACCGTGATCTCGCCCGGGTTCGTGAGACGCACGAATCCGTGGGCTCCGGGCGGGAGGAGTTCTCCCATGGGACCGACCACCCTTGCCGGCTGCCCGTTGATCCAGAGCAGCGCCGGGTTCGGGTGCCTATTCGCGATCTCGAGGCAGAGCGCCCCCCGGCAGTGGCTCGGGCGCTCGTCTACGAACACGACGTACGTCGGCGGGCTCGCCGCTGCGATCGCGTCGCCCGTCGCCACCGCCTCGTCGGCGGTGATCGGTCGCGCCGTTGCGGGGGTCGCCCGCGCCGCCTTGAGCTCGGCTTCGAGCTGCGCCACGCGCCGCTCGAGGCCGCCCGTGGAGGCGCAGCCCGCCGCCATCGTCATTGCGAGGGCCGCGAAACGGCCCGCGGCAATCCCGTCCATCGTGCGCCGCGTCATCGGGCACCTCCTTCCGCGACAGTGGCCGCGAGCTGGCCGAGGTCGCGCTGCGTCCGCGCGATCTCCTTACGCGCGAGCTCGTCGCGACCACCGCCCACCGCGGCGCGTGCACCGGCGACGACCGCCAGCCGCTGCGCCGCGATGACGCGCGAGAACCGTTCGTTCCCGCACGCCTGGGCGTACGTCGCGTACTGCCCGGCCGGCGTGTAGAACGGCGGCACGCCGACGACCGTGGAGCTGAAGCTCCCACAGTCGTCGCTCCGGCTGATGCCCGTGTGGGCACAGCCAGCGCCGATCAGCGCGACGATCGCGAGCCGGAAGGCCCAGGCCACGGGGACCGCGGCCAGGAACCAGCCGATCCTGCCCGACGCCTCGGGCCGACCGTTGCGGCGTTCCATTTCGCCGCAGAATTCCTCATTGACCATGGTGTCCTCCTGATGTTGGCCCGTGGCTGCTCGCCGACGGGGAAACGTGTTCGGTTGGGAAAGCCGAGATTTCGCGGTACTTCCGCGATTTCTCGAACCCATCACCATAGCAGGGAATCCAGGAACTGTCAAGCCATTCTGACAATATTTGGCTCTAAAGAGAGCCAACGAGTAAATATTTCGACCAATCATCCCTCCTCCTCTCCGCTGGGGGGAGAGGAGGAGTAGGAGTGGGAGAGGTGGGATGATGGAGCTATATGCGCCAGAACCTACGGGCGACTGCGTGGCTCGCGGCGCTCATCCTCGCCTTCACCATCGCGGTCTCCGCGGTTGGATTCTGGAAGTACAGCCACTACCGCTACGGAGGGATGGATCTCGCAATCTACACGAACGTCCTCCACCAACTCGCTTTCTCCCCCTCCCTCGGGGAGCTGGAGGGGGTGCGTGGGAAGCTTGAGGGGTTGGGGGCCGTCGACAGCTGGTACTCCTCCATCCAAGGCGGTTCCTACCTCGGCGATCACGTCGAACCAATCCTGCTCCTCATCGCCCCGCTCTTTCGCCTTTGGTCCGACCCGCGCCTCCTCCTCATCCTCCAGGCACTCGCATTGGGACTCACGGCGATTCCGGTCTTCCTTCTTCTCTCCCTTACCTTCAGCCAGAGGAGGGAGAACGACGAGCGGAGAGGGATGCGTTCCATCGGGACCGTTGACGACCGAGCGGGCATGGTCCCGCCACAATGCCCGCGAAGCGGGCTTTGGGCGGGGAGCGAGGGAGGAATAGGAGCGAGCGAGCACGCTGGGCGAGCGAGTGTTCCCGAGGGAGCGCGCCCGACCTCAGCTCGGTGTTCGACCGCCGTCCTCCTCACCTCCCTCTGGCTCCTCAACCCCATCCTCTGGAACGCCGCGCTCTTCGAGTTCCACGCGCTCGCGTTCGCACCGCTGTTTCTCCTCAGCGCTGCATACGCATACGTGCGGCGGAGGTTCTGGTGGTTTTTCCTCTTCCTCCTCCTCTCCCTCTCCGTTCGGGAGGACGTCGCGCTCATCGTCGTGATGTTCGGGGTAGCGGAGATCTTCCGGTGTCGTACGACGGTGAACGGTGTCGCAGCTCGTATCGTTCAACGGTTTCGTCAAACGGTTCCAGACGTTGCCGTTCAACGACAACGATACGAGCAGCGAAACGGATTACCGACAAACGAGGCCGGCTTCGATCCCTCATGGCGTTGGATTGTACTGCCGGTCGTGCTCGGCCTCTCCTGGTTCCTCCTCGCCATCCGCATCGCGGGCACACACAGCGCGAGCGGTGGGTACAAGTTTTCGGTGTACTACGGATGGCTCGCGCACGCAGGTCCGATCGATGTTGTTCGGCACCTCGCGAGCATTGGGAACCTCGACATGGTGCTGGGTCTCCTCCTCCCGTTCCTTTTCCTTCCGATCCTGCGCCTGCGCTGGTTGGTGCTGGCAATTCCGCCGCTCTTCCAGATTCTCCTCAGCGAGCCCGGCGGCTCGAACGTCGTCGTCGAGCTCCACTACGGTCTCCTCTTCCTCCCCGCGCTCGCGCTCGCGAGCATTGCCGCGATCACGTCATGGCAGCGTGCCGGAGCTGGTTCAAATCAAACTACGATCGTGGGCCGTTTTGAACCACCACGCGATGTGTCGCCGGCGGTCCGTTGGTTCGCACATCACGTTCCCCTCCCGCGGCGAGTTGCAATCGGACTCGGCATCGCGGTGTACCTCGCGGCGGCATGGATGCTCGGTCCATTCCCAGGCATCGCGTCGGTGGTCGTGTACGGCGCATCATCGGAGGATCGCGCACGCCGCGCTGCGTACGATGATCTCCTCGCCCGCGTGCCGTCGGACGCTCCGGTCGCCGTCGGGTACGCCGCACTCCCGCACGTCGCCGCACGACGTGGCGTCTACGCCCTTCCGTACGCGTACCTCGGGGTGAACCAATACGCGTTTGCGCCGTACCAGCTCCCGGATGACACGCGCTACCTCCTCCTCGACCAGCGCGACGCCGTCGCGTACGGCGTACAGTTCCCGGAGGTGCGCTGGTCCGCGCCGCATGCTGCCAGCGGACCCGATCGCCTGCGCGCGAACCTTGAGCGTGGACGATTCGGGGTGCTTGCCGAGCGTGGTGGGGTTGCGCTCCTCGAGCGCAATGGACCCTCTGAGCGAGCCGAGCACGTCGAAGGGCTACCGCGGGGGCTTGACTCGCAATACTTCGAACCCAGCCAACCGGTACGCGGCCGTCTCGTCATTGATGGTCTCCGAGATACGGTTGTGAAATTCGACACGGAATGATGGTGACGACCAAGATAGAAAAGGCCTCCCCCTAAACCAACGGCCGTGAAAATAGGGGGAGGTTTCCTTTCGTGAGGGTTGCCGAGCGAGAGTTGACGGACTACGGAACGTGGAACGCCCCACCGGGTTCACCTGGTGGGGCGTCTGTCTCCATCTACTCCTCTACACCTCTACTCCTCCTACGGCCTCAACTCATACATCTCCGCCCCGCCGTTCCGGTACGCGAGTGTCGCGCCGGGGAGCGAGGCGGGATCAATGGTCCAGAGGCCGCGGCTCGCATCCGTGACGAGGATGAAACGTGCGCGCTCGCGTTCGAGGAATGCGCGTGCCTCGGTTGGGGAGAGTCGCCCGAGCGAGAGCGCGTAGCTCGTTTCGTACTTCTCGACGAAGTGCGCGGTCTCGACGCCATGCCCGAGGACGGTCTGTCGCGCGGCGAACATTGGAAGGAAATGCCCATCAATGCCGACCGCGAACGTCGCTTCGCCGAGCGGCGCGTGTCCCCGGATCCAGCGCATCGCATCGAGCGCATCGCTGGGGTAGTAGAACGAGTGACGCGGGATCGACTGCGGGAATCGGATCGTGTAGAGGACGACATCCCGCACGAGGTTCACGACGGTGGAGACGCCGAAGAGCGGGATGGCGATGATGGTCGCGGTGGTAACGCCCCATGCGTACCGATGGACCCATTTTGGGGCGCGCGCTCGCAGCCACGCGAGGAACGGGAAGAGCCCGAGGATTGCGATGAGTACGACGACGACGTGGAGCCCCTCGACGAGCCGGCGTTGCCAGGTGAGCGGGGAGTACATGAGGACGATGGTCGCGACGAGCCAGACAAGGAGCAGCCGTCCCTCGATCGTTCGTCCACGAAAGAGCCGTGCGATTCCGATTGCAGCGAGCGGGACGAGGAAGCCGTAGCTCAGCGCGACGAGCCACCAGTCGGTCGTGAAGAGGAGGTTCTGGCTCGCGCGCGCGCTCGTGATCGGATCCGTCTGGACGAGCCAGAGGTGGGAGAGCACGGACGGGGCGCTGAGGATGCCGACGATTGCGCCGTGGCCGACGAGGTCCCAGCGAACGCGACGAGCGACGATCGACTCGACGACTGTCCACGCGGCGAGCAGCACCGCGACGGTTGGGACGTAGAATGGGTGGAATTGGAAAAGTGCGAGCGCGGCGATACCAGCGAAGATGGAGCGACCCCACCGCTGTGTCATCCTGAGTGAAGCGAAGGATCTCGTATCATGTGCCGACCCCGCTTGTCTCTGCTCGGCAAAACGTAGAGTTGCGAGGATGATCGCGAGGAGGAGCCAGAGTGACGCAATGAAGTGAGGGGATTGGAAGAGCGTGAGGAACGTGTTGGACTCCGGTACCCAGAGGTCCATGGGCCAGAAGTCATAGCCGGTGCGCCAGCGTGCGTTCGAGAGCGGCAGAATCGCGTTTGCGACGAGCGGGCCGAGGCCCGAGGAGAACGCGAGGAAGAGGAGTGCAATCCGGTGCACGGTACGGAGCGGGAACCCCGCGATCGGCGTGCGGAGAAACGCAGCGACGAACCGGGCGAGGAACAGCACGAACGGGATGATGAGGAGCACGCGTGCGAGATGGAAGGTGAGGATGGTCGGGAGGTGGGCGACGCGCGCGAGGAGGCCAACCGGGAGCCAGAAGATATTGAGGAGTCCGCGCTGCGGCCATTCGGAGGTGAAGAGATCCACGAACAGCCACCGACCATCGCGGACCTGCTCGATGTACGAGCCGTACACGGCCATGTCGCCGGACGCGAGCGCGTGGACGCCGGTGTACACGTGGCCGGGTGGCGTGCGGAGCCAGCCGTAGAGGTACGGGAGGCTCGTGAGGACTACAAGACTCACGCCGAGCCACACCGCGAAGCGGCGCTCGCGATCGGACCACCACAGGCGCGCGAGCGATCGGAAGAACCCGAGGATGTCACGGATCCCAAGTTTCGAGCGACCGCGCTCGCGGTCGCGGAAGGTGATCGGGTGCTCGGCAACGCGGAGCCCGAGCTGCTCTGCCCGGTAGAGGAGTTCCTCTTGGAACGCATAGCCAGATGCGAGATGTTCTCTTCTCTTTTCTCCCTCTCCCCTCGGGAGAGGGAGTTGAGGGGGAGGGTAGTCGAGCGCCACTCGGAGCGCCGCTGCGCGCCACACCCGGAACCCGCTCGTGATATCGCGGGCGCGGAAGCCGAGCAGGACGCGGGCGAGGACTTGCGCCATCCAGCTCGCGAGGCGGCGGTGCAGGCCCCAACCGACGATGCGCCCGCCGGGGACGCGGCGAGAACCAATGACGAGATCCACGGGAGCACGAATTCGCGAATGAACACCAATGTCACGAATATTTCGTAGATTCGTGTCCATTCGTGGATTCGTCTTCGTTCTCGTGGAGAGCGCCTCGATCATCCCCAGGAGCTCGCTCGGATCATGTGAGCCGTCCGCATCCATCTGGACGATGACCTCCGCCCCCTGCGTCAACGCCTCATGGAATCCCGCGACGTACGCGGCCCCGAGGCCCTCTTTGCGCTCACGGCGAAGGACGCGGACCCTCCCCCTCGTTTTGAGGGGGAGCGGGAGGGGGTGACGCGCGAGCTCCTCTGCAAGATCACCGGTACCATCCGGAGAGTTATCGTCGACAATGAGGACGTCGTACGGAGTGGGCAATGCCGCGATCCGCTCGATGAGCGGTCGCAGATTCTCGCGTTCGTTGTACGTGGGGATGACGATGGTGACGCGCATGGTCTTCCGTTCGTCCTGATCCGCCATTGGCGGAGAAGGATCTCACACGGCTGCACGATCGTACTCTCGCAACCGCAGCTTGACACGCTCCTCGTGACATGCGATGCTACCGTTAGTCCATTTCACCACAACAAGGAAGGAAGGCGATCAATGGTTCACCAAGGATTCCAGACGATGCACCCGCTGGAGGGGCACGGACGGATGATCCTCGTCCGCACCGACGACCTCACACCACCCGAGCGCGCGGAGATTGGCGAATTTTTCGGGTTGGTAGAGCGCACCAAGAGCCTCGACGGGCTGCCGGTGGTCGCTGCCGCGCTCACGGGATTGAGCGCGTTCATCATCGCGCTCATCGCCGTCGTCGCTACGGTCGCAACCTTCCGTACGGGCATCATCACCACGATCATGATCACGGCGATCTCGATGGTGATCGCCTACGGCATCGCGAACGGCCACGCGCGGGCACGCACGTCGGCGGTGTACGAGCGCCTCCTCGTGCTCATCACGTGCAACGAGCGCTGCCGCATCGCAGCCGAGGAGATCCGCCAGTCGGACGCGTGGTACGCGAAGCTGCTGCCGCCGATCCCGGCCCCGGCATCGCCCGCCGCGGGCTGATCCGCGAGCATGGGTATCGTGAGAGACGGGGACTTCGGTCCCCGTCGTTAACCGTACCATGCGGGAGGCGGTGCTTGATTTGTGTGCTGAGCGGTCCGCCCTAGGCGGGCCGCTTTCGTTTCACACCGGGTCACCCCAGAGACAGTCTTGATCATTTCTTCCGACGGGCCTCCACTAAACTCACGGCCGTGGAAATAGTGGAGGTATGAGGGTTGGTGGTACGAAAGGAAGGCGGCGGGCGGTTACGCGCGGAGCTCACGTCGGAGCCGCCACATCGCCAGAAGGTCGCTCCACGTGATGCGGAGGACCTTTCCGAATGAGCGGTCACGACGCGGCTCGTGCCACGTCACCGGGACCTCCGCGATGTGCATGCCCGCTGCCTGCGCGCGGATGAGGAGCTCGGTGTCGAAAAACCATTGCCGGTCGCGTACGAGCGGCGCGATCTCCCGCACCACCCGCTCGTTCACCGCCTTAAATCCGCACGGAGGATCAGAAACGTGGAGACTGAAGAGCAATCGCAGGAGTAGGCGGTAGCACCACGAGGTGAGCCGTCGGAGGCTACCGCGCTCGGTGCGGCTCCCGGGGAGGTAGCGTGAGCCGACGGCGATGTCGGCAGGTTCCCTCGCCGGAGCGTTTCGCGAAGGCGGGCCGTTGCGGATGGCGGAGATGAGGGCGGGGAGCGCCGCGAGGTCCGTCGCCAGGTCGGCGTCCATGAAAACGAACACCGGCGACATTTGACATTTGACATTTGACATTTGACCAGCGGCTTTCTGCCACGCTGCGAGCACCGCGCCGCCTTTTCCGACTTCGGGAATCTCGAGGAGCTCGACAGAAGACTCGCGTGCCGCGACCTCGCGCACGATCGCCCGTGTGGCATCCGTCGAGGCGTTATCTGCGATGATAACGCGCCATTGATCGGTAGACGGACGATCCCACCCTTTTCCACGATCGTTGAAATCGGTGGGAGCGGTACCCTGGGACAGGAACGCGAGGAGGCGTTCGAGGTTCGCTCGGATGATCGCGGCCTCGTTGTGGGTGGGGAGGACGATGACGACCATTGTTCCATTGCTTCATTGTTCCATTGCTTCATTGTTTTTGGGCGTGGTGCCGTGGTTGATCGAACAATGAAACCATGAGACAATGAAACCATTTCAATGCCGGAGCGCGTACACTTTTGCGTCCGCATCAGAGTACACTATCGTCGCGGCTTGATCGGCACCGAGTACCGCCTGGAGTTTGTCCTGTTGGTTCGCGACGACTGCGTACGTCGCGCCGAATTCCTCGACGATGCGGCGGCTGGCATCCGTGGCATCGCCGCGTCCGATCATCTGCCAGGCGCGGAACCGATCGTGGTCCTCCCAGAATGCGAACCGTGGGTCGAGCCCGACGAGGTACCGATGCTCGCGATCCCAGAGGAACAGGAATGGAAAGTCATCCCAGTCACCGTGGAACACGAGCTCGCCCTTCGGGACGTGCTCGCGGACCCACATCGCCGCGCCGCGGAGGTGGTCGCCGCGGAATCCGTCGAGGAAGTACTGTCGTTGGTTACGGATCGCTCGGTAGCTCCCGACCGTGAAACCCAAGATCGCGACGACGAGGATGATGGAGGAGAACGCGCGTCGGGTACCGCCGGGTCGCCGCCAGCCGACTTGCACACGCGGGGGCCAGAGCCAGCTGATGAACGGTTGTATGCCAACGGCAGCGAAGAGCACGGCGAACGGAACGAAGAACTCGACGTGCCGTCGCGACCGAAGTGTGAGCACTGCGAATGCGGTGGTGAGGAGTCCGAACGTGAGCACCCGCGCGACCGCATCGCGGGCATTGACCTCTGACCGACGCACGAGTCGGATCACCGTCGAGAGCGTCCCGGCCGCCGCGAGCGCGATGAGCGGGAAGAGGAAGCCGACTGACCGAGCGAACTCTCTCAGCGAGAGCGCGCCCCACTCGATGCCGACGTTCGCCTCTGCGACGCCGCCGACGAGCGCGATCTCCCAAATCTGCTGTTTTGCGACATGGAGGATGCCCGGGAAGTACGGATGGACGACGAGTCCAGCAGCCGCACCGGCGAGCGCGCTCCCGAGGAGCCGCGTCCCCTCCATGAGACTCAGTCGGATCGTTCGCCACGACCCGGGCTCGCCGAGCACGGTGGCGAAGACGTGGCATGCGGCGAGCGTGGTAACGGCGACCACGTAGACTGGCCAGTGGCTCGACATCCATGCGGCGAAGACCGCAGCGAGGAAGACGCCGGTACGCGACCGGCGGTGGAGGGTGATGAGTCCGAGGAAGAGCACGATGAACGCGAACCCCTGTGACTTCGCGAGGTTCAAACGGAACACGAACGCGCTGCTCCCAAGGAGGAGCAGCGTGAAGAGGAACGCGCCGCGGACCGTGAGTCGACGGAGGAGGACGAAGAAGGCGATGGCGAGGAGCGCGAACGCGGTGATCGTCGCGATGCGGATGCCGGGCATCGGGTCGAACGCCTTCACGAACGGGACGAGGAGGAGGTGGTAGACGAGGTGGAGGTCGGCGTAGGTGTCCCGGAGCGACGTGAGCTCGAGCCACGGGAATCGGCTCGGGAAGCGACCCTCGGATGCGAGCTCGGCCATGCCGGCGTGGTAGAAGGAATCGGGGTCTGGGAAGCGATTCGGTACCTCGACCCACACCGCGAGGACAAAGCTGAGCACGACGAGCACCACCCCCTGCAGCAGGGGGTGCGTGAAGAGCTTGCGGAAGGATTCCTGTGGCGTCTCGACAGCAACCATGCCCCCATCGTAGCGTTTCGTGGTGAGTTGTCCACATCTTGCGTCACGGCGCAGTGATTGTATGTTAAATATCTTGTTCACCCGGCAGTACAATCCGAATGATTGAATACTGCCGGGTTCATTACTCGTACGCGAAACCGCGTGCGGACACTGCGATGGAAATCACGATCAGCGCGTCGCACATCATCATCGCGATCGCCGTCATCACCTCGCTCGGCATGTTCGTGTGGTTGGAGAGTTTGTAGAGACAGAACAGGAACGCCGCCCCGATGTCCGTCGGGGCGGCTCGTCGTTGCATCAGATTTTTTGTCGGTAGTTGACACGTGCGGGCGGGTGTGGTAGGGTGAGGTGTTCGTTCCCAATCGCACAGGAGGCATCGGAGATCCATGGATCCTGCTCAGGACGCGCTCCTCCGGGGCGCACTGCCGCACGCGAAGAAGCTCACGGAGCGGCTCCTGCTGTTCCTCGAGGCCCAGCTCGCCAAGGCGATCAAGTTCCCCCAGTCGGAGGTGGATCGCCAATTCGAAGCGGAGGCGGTCGCGGCCGGCGTGACGCTCCGGCAGCTCACGGACGAAGAGGAAGCGCTCGTCGACCGTCTCACGTGGCGTCCGGTCGCCGAGACGTGCATCGCCAGTCTCCTCCACGTGATCTGCGACCAGGCCGAAGCCAGCGCGGAGCGCACCACACGCTGCACGGACGCGGAAGTTCGTGCGCTCGCGAAGGCAAAGATCGAAGCCCGCCGACTCGGCCTCTCCGAAGCGGACACCCAGACCGCCGCCGGCCTCACCGCCGATCTCTTCTGCGATCGCGCGCAGTTCGTCGAGCCGGAGTCGCTCACGATCGACGGCCAGCAGTTCACGATCCACCGCGACGGCGACACGCTCGTCGTCCGGGCACTGTAGGCCCGCACCACGACGACCACCCCTTCCGGGGTGGTCGTCTTCCAATAGTGAACTCTGGGGTGGGCGACGGGGATCGAACCCGCAGCCACTGGCTCCACAAACCAGTGCTCTACCATTGAGCTACGCCCACCGTAGTGGTTCCGTCCGGGTTCGTAGGAGCCTTCATGATGATCCGGCGTGTCCAACTCCAATCCATCCCCAGACGCCTTCCAATATCGCGGTATGTCCATCCACGTTTCCGGAGCGAAACTGCGGTACGGAATTGTTGTTTGCGACGCACCATCTCGTGGCGGTATTGAGCAACCATTTGGGCAATGCCCGGCAGTGCCGCCTTCACCAGATTACGTTTGACCACGAGATACGGTCCGATTCTGTGGAGAAAGTGGAGCACCTCTTCCTGCTTGGCGACGGCGTATATCCAACTTTCTTTCCAATGGCGTTGTCGTTTCGTTACGTGAATGACGTTCCCGTATCCAGCAAATCGTTGAATGGTACAGAGGACCTCGACATTTGTTTGCGGAATAGTGACACGGAAGCCATTACCGTTACGGGACAGACTCCCTTCTCCATCAAAGAATCCAGCAATGTAGGCCCAAGTCATAGCCGAGTTGGAGCGGCCATCGTGAAATTCCTTTCTCAAATTGTAGCAACTTCGGCTGTGAGCGGCAACCTCTGCAGGATGCGTGCACGTCCTCGATGTGTATCGGGGGCGTGACCAGTTCGAGGGGACTCTGAGGATGTTGTCTTGGTGCCCCGGGAGGGGATCGAACCTCCAGCCGTCGGCTTAGAACGCCGCCGCTCTATCCAGTTGAGCTACCGGGGCTCGTTGACACCGTAGCATAGCGGTCCAGGAACACGGAGTCAATGCTTCCGAGCAACATCGGGAGCGTTGGTGATTCATTGGTCCCATCGTGTAGTGCGCAGAGGAATTGGTGCTCCGCGAGTTCCATGACGACCGAACCGCATCATGTGGGGGCGTCAATGAGAACGATGCCATCCTTGAATTGTGAGCGGAGAGCACTTTGAATCGCAGTGCGGGAGACGTTTTCCCCCAGCGAGTAGCCAATATGGATGATAAGGATCACCTTTTTCCCCGGCGGTACCTGAAGGGGGCGCTCTCGACGGTAGGACTCCGAAATTTCTTGGTTGAGATTATGGCTGGCATACAGCCGTGTCGGCTCGTCGCTGAAGCCATGGACGTAATGCTCAAATCCACGAACGACCACCACCACACGATTTGCCGGATGCCGTGCAATGCGATCCTCCAAGCCCTCCACCGCATTGTGGATTCCAGCGTCGTGTCGTACATCGATTTCCGGAAGAGGCTGGCCGCTTGCCGCTCCGCCAACATGCTCCGTGAGATACTGCACGATCGCGGGGAGCTGATCGTCAGGACATGCGACGTAAAACTGCAGGAAAGGTCCCGCTTCCCTTTTCAGTATTGATTCCCATTTCCGTCGTACTGCTTCGAGTGGTGTACCGAGGAGCGTATCCCGTATCCCACCGATATCCGGAACGCCACGTTCTGGAGAAGGAGAAGCTTGATCAGGGTTCTTCATACGCGCACTATCTTGCGTCGTCGTTCCCCGCCTGCCATCGCCCGTGCCCCCAGTACGATTCGAACGTACATCTCACGGCTTAGAAGTCCGGTGCTCTTCCATTGAGCTATGGGGGCTCGGGCCATGGCGGGCAGGTATCCGTTGTCCACCCAAGGCGGATCCGCCTCTGGCGGAAGCTACCGAGGCCTGACATCAACGTACCATAGCGGTGATTGTGCGTAGCGTCAACGGTGTTTTCGGCGATGGAATCGTTTGTGCGCTTCGCGGAGGTGCTGCTCGGTCACGTGCGTGTAGATTTGTGTCGTCGTGATAGAGGCGTGGCCGAGCATCGCCTGCACCTCGCGGAGCTGTGCGCCGCCGCGCAGGAGATCGGTCGCGAAGGAGTGCCGGAGCGTGTGCGGGTGCACCGGTTTCATGATTCCCGCCGCACGCGCGTACCGCTGGACGAGGCGTTCGACGGATCGGGCGGTGAGGGGTTGATCGTCACCCCGTTCGTCATTTCGAGCAAAGCGAGAAATCTCACTCATCGCACGCTTGCCTCGCGTGAGATCCCTCGGCTTCGCTCGGGATGACACAAGAGCGGCCGCTCGATCGTGCCGTACGAATAGGAATGGGCTCATGTCGGCACGAGCATCGAGGTACCGCCGCAGTGACTGCTTCGCTTCCGGAGATAGGAACACAACGCGTACCTTCCCACCCTTGCCCCGCACCGCGAACTCGTCTCGCTCGAGGTTCACGTCGTCGCGTTGGAGCGAGACGAGTTCCCCAACGCGCATGCCGGTGGAGAAGAGGACCTCGAGGATGGCCTTGTCGCGGAGGTGAATGATGAATAATGAATCATGAATGATGGCCTTCGATTTCGATTTCCCTTGATTCTTCATTCTCGATTCTTTATTCTGCGCCAACGGCGCATCGAGTAGCCGCTCGACCTCCTCCGGCTCGAGGAATTCGACCTGGCGGTCTTCTGTTTTAGGGAGCTCGATTTTTTCCGCGGCGAGGGACGGGATGTCCCGTTTCGTGAGGTATTTCAGGAATGCGCGGATCACGACGAGGTGGAGCGCCTGCGTGCCCTTCGTGAGCGTTTCGCCCTTCCGGCCCGGCCGCCGATGGAGCCAGAGACGGAATTGTCGGATGAGCTCGAGGGTGAGTTGATCGGTCGTGCGGACACATTTCGTTTCCGCGAACGTCGCGAACCGTTCGAGCACGAACGCGTACATCCGGACGGTCGCCGGCGACCGCCCGCGCTCGACCTCACAGTATTCGAGAAACTGCCGGATAGCATTCGGGAGCTGCATAGGCGTTCAGCGGCTGGCGGTCGCCGTGGCTCGTGGAGCGCGCGAGGGAAGAAGGGCTTTGCCCGACCCTCGCGTACGGAACGAGCCGGGGGTCGCACAGGGGGCGAAGCCCCTTGTGACAAGCAACAACCGTCCCCGCTCGACTCCGCAGTATTCGAGGAATTGACGAATGGCGCCCGTGAGCTGCATAGGGTCGTATAAGTATACTCCGTTGCACACCTACTTGCTCGTAGAACGGCACCATGCTACGGTCGTTCCATCATCCATCATTCACGTCGCGGCTCCTTGGCTGTCCGTGAGTCCAGCGGCAGCTCAGCAGCGCGCCCCGTATATGCTCGATAAAGCGGCGAAGGATAAGATCATCAAGAAGTTCCAGACGCATGACGGAGACACGGGGTCCCCGCAGGTGCAGGTCGCGATCCTCACGGAAGAAATCCGGGAGCTCGTCGAGCACCTGAAGACGCACAAGAAGGATTTCTCGTCGCGGCGCGGATTGCTCAAGAAGGTGAGCGAGCGACGCCGACTCTTGAAGTACCTCGAGCGTGAGAACGTCGAGGCGTACATCGAGCTCGCGAAGCGGCTGAAGATCAAGATCAAGGTCACCGAAAAGCCGGCCGATGAAGTCGGGAACGTGCAACCGGTCGCAAAAGCAGCAGCGAGTACACCAGCATGATCAAGCACGCCGAACAACGGGTCGCGGTCTTCATTGACGCACAGAACCTCTACCACTCCGGCCAGCACATGTTCGGGGGCAACCCGAACTTCGCGGAGATCCTCAAGGAGGTCGTCGCCGGTCGCCGGCTCGTCCGCGCGATCGCGTACGTCATCCGCGGGAAATCCGGCACCGAGCAGCCGTTCTTTGAAGCGCTCCAGAAGCTCGGTATCGCGACGAAGGAGAAGGATCTCCAGGAGTTCGCATCCGGCGCGAAGAAGGCGGACTGGGACGTCGGACTCGCGGTCGACGCGATCCGCATCAGCGCGCTCGTGGATGTCGTCGTCGTCTGTTCCGGCGACGGCGACTTCATCCCGCTCGTCGAGTACCTCCAGCACCAGGGGCGCCTCGTCGAGGTCGCGGCGTTCCGTCCGACGACATCCGGGAAGCTCCAGAACCTCGTTGACGACTTCACCGACCTCGCCGCGGATCCGAAGCGCTTCATCATCCGCGCGCGTCGTCGCGGGCGGAGAGACGGGGGATCGGGAGCGAATACCTCGGAGTAATTCATCATTCACTGCTGACCGCGGGACAGAGAGTTCTCCTCGGATCGTGAGGAGCATTCGTGTCCAGCGGCCAGCCTTCCATCGGTATGGCCGAATCATCTTCGGTTTCGCCGCGCCACTTTGAGATCGAGTGGGGCGGCCGCACGTTAGCGATCGACATCGGGAAATTCGCCGGTCAGGCGAATGGCGCGTGCACGGTGCGCTACGGCGACACCGTCGTGCTCGCAACCGTCGTGCTCTCCGCAAACTCGCGCGAGGGCATTGATTTCTTTCCGCTCATGGTGGACTTCGAGGAGCGGCTGTACGCCGCGGGGAAGATCAAGGGCTCGCGGTTCATCAAGCGCGAGGGACGACCATCCGACGAGGCGATTCTCTCTGGGCGGCTCATTGACCGCGCGATTCGTCCGTTCTTCCCGGAGGGTATTCGGAACGACGTGCAGGTCGTCATCACGACGCTCTCGTGGGATGGCGAGAATGATTCTGACATCCTCGGCATCATCGGTGCATCGGTCGTGCTTTCCATTTCCGACATCCCGTGGAATGGGTTGATCGCAGGTATACGCATCGGGCGCATCGCGTCGGAGGACGACACACGGCACGAATGGGCGATCAACCCCACGTACGCTGCACGCGAGAAATCGCTCCTCGATCTCATCGTCGCAGGAACGCACGAGCGCGCGATCATGATCGAGGCGGGAGCGAAAGAGGTGCCAGAGGATGATTTTCGAGACGCGATCGCATTTGCCATGAAGCACCTCCGGCCGATCGTTGCGCTCATCGCACAGATTCGGGAGCAGGTCGGGAAGCCGAAGTGGACCCCCCCGACCGCAGCGTCGGGGCTCACCGAGGATGACGTCAAGATCGAGCAGCGTGCGCGTGAATTCCTCACGACCCGCATCCGCGAGGCGCTCCGGCAAGGCGTGCGCGAGACGAAACGCGAGCGGAGTGAGTTCGTCGCGAAGCTCAAGGTGGAGCTCGAGGCGTTCCTGACGAGCGCGCAGGTCGGGAAGGACAAACGCAAGCGCTGCTTCGACCTCGTGAAGCCGCTCGTCGAGGAGGGTGTCGTCACGCTTATCCTCGATGAGGGGAAGCGCGTGGACGGCCGTGCGCTCGATGAGATCCGACCGCTCGGCGCCGAGGTTGCGTTGCTGCCGCGCTGCCACGGGAGTGGGTACTTCACGCGCGGGGATACGCGGATCCTCTCGGCCGTCACGCTCGGCGCTCCGTCGAAGGAGCAGGTCATCGATACGATGGAGTTTGACGTGAAGAAGCGGTACATGCACCACTACAATTTCCCGGCGTACTCCGTTGGGGAGGCGGGGCCGAATCGCGGCCCTGGTCGCCGAGAGATCGGTCATGGCGCGCTCGCGGAGCGCGCACTGGAGCCGGTGCTCCCCGCGAAGGAGCAATTCCCGTACGCCATGCGCGTGGTGTCGGAGACGCTCTCGTCGAACGGGTCGTCCTCCATGGCCTCGACCTGCGCCTCATCGCTCGCGCTCATGGATGCAGGCGTCCCGATCACGGCATCGGTTGGCGGGGTCGCGATGGGGCTTGCATCGGACGCGAATGGGCGATGGAAGGTCCTCACCGACCTCCAGGATCTCGAGGATGGCAAGGGTGGGATGGACTTCAAGATTGCGGGGACGAAAGCCGGCATCACCGCAGTGCAGATGGACACGAAGACCGCTGGGCTCACGGCGGACATGATCGCGGCGACGCTCACCCAGGCACACGAGGGACGCCTTGAGGTCCTGCGCGTCATGGAACAGACGATTGCGGCGCCGCGTCCGGAGCTCTCGCCGTACGCACCGCGCGTGCAGACGCTCCAGATCAAACCCGATCGCATCCGCGACGTCATCGGTCCGGGCGGGAAGATCATCAACGAGATCATCGACAAGACCGGCGCGGAGATCGATATCGAGCAGTCCGGCCTCATCTTCATCACGTCGGTCACGAAGGAGGGCATGGATCGCGCGATTGACTGGATCAAGCAGCTCACGCGCGAGGTGGTGGCCGGCGAGATCTTCCGCGGGAAGGTGACGCGGCTCCTCGACTTCGGCGCGTTCGTTGAAATCCTTCCGAAGCAGGAGGGGCTCGTGCACATCTCCGAGCTCGCGCCGTACCGGGTGAACGAGGTGACCGACATCGTGAAGATCGGCGACGAGGTGCCGGTCATGGTGAAAGAGATCGACGACCTCGGGCGCATCAACTTGTCCTTGAAGGCGGCGGTCGCTGCGGGAGAGGCGTTCGAGTATCCTCCCGCGCCGCCAGACGGTGGTGGGTTCGCGGAGCGAGGAACGCGAGGCCATGGTCACGGCCCGAGCGGGTTCCGTGGAGGCCCGCCACACGGCGGTCCGCGTGGGCACGGTGGCCCCGGCGGCCCGCGGCGTGGTCCCCCGCGGCGGTACTAGGCGGACATCATCGTGACGGCGAAGAAGGTACCAGGTACCCTCTCGGTAAGGTACCTGGTACCTTTTTGTATGCGTTTTCGGGTCATCGGGGTTACCACCATTACCGTTGTTGCGTACATCGCCGCAGCGTTTTTGTGGCGGCAGGTGTTCCCGTTTCGCGATGGGATCGCGGAATTCCTGCCGGAGCAGACCATTGCGTACGCGCACGTCAACCTCACGCCAGCGATGCGGAGGGATCTCCTTCGGTGGGGAAATTCTTTTATCTTTTCTCCCCCTCCAAGTAGTAGGAGGGGGAGCGGGAGGGGGTGGACGATGGATGACACGCTGATGACCGCTATCCGATCGCCGGACGTCCAAGAATTGGCGTTCGTATCGTTCCAGCCGGAGCAGCATGAGCCAACCGTTGCGGTCATCATCGGTCAACGGGCGTCCGAACGACCGGATGTCGTGCCAACCGAGACGTTCGATGTCGGAGGGCAGGAGATTCGTATCCTCGTGGTCCGAGTTCGTGGCGAGATTGTTACGTCCAGCTCCTCCCGAGGACGAGGAGGGTCTGTGCTCGCAATGGCGGAGGCGGGGCATCGGCCCTGGAGCCAACCGATCCAAGCGTTCTTGCGCCCGCAGCTTCTTCCCATCCCCGCGCTTGACGCCGCGCGGCACCTCCTCCCGGAGGTGTTGACTGCCGCAGGGACGACCGGTCGTCGTGGATTCATCCTCCGGAGCGACGGCCGGATCCCGCTCGTCCTGCGCACCGTACGCACGCCACTCCTCGTCGGGGCGCAACCGGGGAGACTCCAGGTCATCGGACTCCCAATCCGTGCGATTGCGGCACAGCTCGACCTCCCGTTCCATGCGGAGCTCCGTGCGGCGATCGAGCCATCGCTCCCCGACCTCGTAGATCTCCTCCTCGCTGGTGGCCGCATTGCGATTCGCATGGGTGAGCCAGCCGTCTCACCGCCCGATGTCACCATCCGTTCGCTCGCCGCGCGCATCTGGCCGTCCGCGCGGACCCGCCGCCTCGACGGGCTCCCGGCTACCGTGCAGGTGGCCGACCCCAGCGAGTTCGAGGTCATACCAACCGGCGAGAACCGCTGGGTCCTCCGGCAACGGGGTACCGACAGCGCGGTCGTCACCGTAGAACGACGTGATGGGCAGATTCTCCTCTCGACGGACGCGTCGCTCCTCAACGAGCTCGGCGACTCGCCGGAGCACGACGTGGCTCTCCCTGGGCGGTGTCGGTTCGGTGATGGTGCCGTATTCGCCGTTTGGTTACCCTATCCACACCTCATCGTTTCTGTTGGCCTGGATCAGGCGTGGTCGGAGTTCGCCGTTTGTGGACGATCATTGTAGAGCAGAGACGTATTGGCTCAACCGAGTCTCTTTCCAGTGGGGACAACTTGTTCATGATCATTGCAGTCAAAAACGAGAGAACGCTTCCATCGTCGCGGCAATGAACAACGTCGGTGTTCTTCGTTTCGGCAGCGGCGCTCGGTTGTGCGATTTTCGCATCGCTTCGATGCCGTGTCCCCTGCTTGACGTCATGTGGTCCCGTGCTATACTTCACGTCTGACGGATGGGAACGAGAACGAGGGACCTCCGGTTGGTCTCATCGGGCCGGCGTCCAGTGCCGATCCGTTTTGGCGTCTCCGGCTCGTGTGATTCCGGTGATGACGAACGGAGTTCCCTCCCCCTCTCCTATTCCATTGGTCTCGTCGCTGACCGAGGCCGGACCGCTTTTGCAAACCAAAAGCAAAAAGGGTGCAGTCCCTCGCTGATGAAGCTTGTGGCCACCCGGAGAATGGAAGGGGGGGATTGGCGCGGGTCAGCGCGCGCTCGGGTCCACGGTGGGACTTCTCTGCCCTGCGCAAGCGGGTCGGGGACCAGCCAGGGACCTCATGGGGAGGCGTGGGACGTGCAGCAACCATTACCGCCATCAAAACGGCGGAGCACGACTCACGCCTCTTTCCTTTTGCAGGGCACTGGACAGGTAATTCTTGTCGGGGTATGCTGGGCCCTACGGGGACCTATGGCGACATCCACCTCACCACTCACACAGGAGCGCCTCCGATCCATCGAGCAGAAGCTCCGAGAGCGGAAAACGCAGCTCGAGGTCGAGCTCAAGGCGTTCGCGTCGCGTAACCCGCATGCGTCCGGCGACTGGCAGGCGCGGTACGCGGATGTCGGACGGAGCGAGGATGAGAACGCCGCGGAGGTGACGATCTACTCCGATAACCTCTCGCTCGAGCGGACGCTCGAGAAGGAGCTCCGTGACGTCACGAACGCGCTCTCGCGTATCGAGGGCGGGACGTACGGCACCTGTCGGTACTGCAGCAAGCCGATTGATGAAAAACGCCTGCTCGCGCGACCGACGTCGAGCGCGTGCATCGCGTGCAAAGTCGAGCGGAAGGCGAACGCGGTCTAGGTATCTCGAAACGATGCGCAGCGCATTCCTCCTCATCCCATTCGCGATTGATGTCGCGTTGAAGATCGTTGCGCGGATGAACCCCAATGCCCTCGGGCGTTTTTCATTCCCGACGCGCTTCGGCACGATCGGCCTCGCACCGTCCGTGAATGACGTCCTCGCGTTCTCGCTGCCAGTGCCGAACGCGTGGATCTGGCCAGTGGGATGGGCCATCGTCGCAGTGCTCCTGTGGGAGCTGCGGCGAAACTCGAAACTCGAAACTCGAAACTCGAAACAATTTCCAAAAATCAAATTTTCAAAATTTGAACTTTCGGGTTTGTTTCGGATTTCGGATTTCTCCGCCAGAGGCGGATCCGCCTTTGGAGGAGGATTTCGGGTTTTCGATCGCCGCGTAGCGATCGTGGCGATCGTGCTCGGCGCGCTCTCGAACCTCACCGACCGCACGTTCCTCGGCGGCGTGACCGACTACCTCTCATTCACGAACCTCTTTCCGGCCTTCAACGTCGCGGACCTATTGATCCTCGGTGGGATCGTCGGATGGTTGCGGAGCACGCGCACGAGATGAGGCGCACGGTTCGCTCTCGTCACGTTGAGACCCCCTCCGATGTTTGTCGGAGAGGGTCTTGTGCGTGTGGCCGTGCGTCGTGATCACGTGCGGGCGGCGCGGCAGAGCTCCCGGAGCTCGCGGCGACGTGTGGCGCGTCTGGCTGGCGGCGTTGCGTTGAGGACGCGGGCGATGAACTCGCGTTCGAACGCCCCGCGGCCGCGCGCCCAGATCGCGGCGATCTGGGCGACGCTGAAGCGGTGGCGGCGCTTGATCCGGTCGCGCTCGCGTTCGAACGAGTCGCGTCCATTGTGACGCGCTTCGAAGAGGCGCAGACGCAGCGCGTCGTGTGCCGAGATGGCTGGCGTCTCGTTCCGATGGTTCGGCATGGGTCCTCCTGGGAAGGTTCGATCCGTTTCCCTTGTACCGCGCCCCCGCAGCGCCGTCAAGCCCTCCCATGGCCGTTGCCGTTCCAGGCCTTCCACCACTCGAGGATTTGATCGCGGGAGACACCGTAGAGTTCAGCCAAGCCGTTGCGTGCCCCCACGCGGTCATCGTGCGGCGTCCGCGCGATCACCCGGCCGACGAAGTCCGGACGGAACTTCCCTTGGCAGCGCGCCCACCATGCGTTCACCTGGTGGCCGCTCGCGTGGTGCTCCGCGGCGATCCGGTCGCGCTCGCGTTCGAACTGTGCACGGCCGCGCTTCATCGCAGCGAGCATCCGCATGCGGAGGCGATCGACTTCCTCGATCGTCAGTCGCCGATCGGATTCCGGCATCATGCTGTCGAGGCGCCGACGGATTTCGTCGAGCGTCTCCGGCTCCGACGCGCGCTCGCCGCGGCCGCCTCGGAGGAAGTCGTCGAGCTTCGCCTCGGTGACGCCGAGGCGAGTATGCATCGCCTCGACCGTTGCAGCGGTTCGCTGCGACTGCGTGAAGAGCGTGCGGAGCGCACCGGCGATCTCCGGCGCGAGCCCGCGGAGCCACGCGTCGACTTCCGGTGGGAGCGCCGGAGGCGCTCTGACAGGGTCCTTCTGCATGCGTTCACCTCCTACGATTGTGTGCAAAGGAGCGAGGCGATCGTAGCGGGGGCGTTGGTCGCCGTCAAGGGCCTCCCGTCAATGGCCTTCCGCCGCTTGACGCCGCTACGACCGCGTGCTAGAGTCCAGACGGTTGACGCACCTTCACCACACACCACGGAGGTCCCATGCCACAGGTGAACCGGGACGCCATCCGCGCGTTCCTCCGAGAGAGCGGCACGCCGGACGATATCGCCGATGACGCGATGCGAGCCGCCGAAGAACTCTTTGCGGTCCTCGACACTAGTCGTCGGTCGCCCGATGATCCGGTCGACCCCTCACGCCTTGCGGCGGTGGTCAGCAGCGTGACCGGCCGACCCGTTGAACGCTCCATGTGCCTCAGTAGGAGGTACCTGATTTCGAAGGAACCGTGGATGACCCCGGAGGCGTACGAGCGACACCGCGAGATCGAGCTCCGAAATGCTGGAGCCGTGATTCTCGAGGAAAGCGTGAGTCCGACGTTTCGGGAAGCGCTCGAGAGCGCCCAGAGCGAACCACTCGAGCGGGCACTCCGAGCGGTGGCGCGGGAGCGAGACCTCGCCCTCCGATGGGGCACGATCGACTTCGACGCACAGGAGCGGGCTGCGGCCCTCGCCGTCCCCCAGGGTTTTTCCTGGCGGAGCATCTGCCTCGAAAAACTCAAGGCGCGTATGGCGCTCACCGATGTTCTGTCATCCGTGATGGATGAGGACGATGGGATGCACGTGCGCATCGCTCTCGAGCACCTCTTCGCCTACGCGATCGCTGGCAACCGCGAGCGCGTGGAGCTCTTCGCATCGCTCGTCCCGCACCTCACGCCGTACCGCAGCACCTTCATCCCGATCGGCTGGAAAAAGCACGAACCGACGACGCTGCTCGTCAACGTCGCGTGATCTGCGTGGTATACGATCGAACGCCCCGACATGCTCGGGGCGTTCTTCACATATCCCGTTTCTCCCCCGCCGCCTTCTTGACGGCGGAGGCGCCCCCTGCTACCGTCCACCCGAGACCTTTCCCAACCGAACATGACACGGTTGGCACACACTACGAAGGAGCCCCCATGGGAACATCGTTCGAACCGGTTCGGGCGCTCCTCCGGGAGTGCCTCGGGTACCCCGGGCAGAGCTACGAGACCATCCGTCGCGTCGTCGGTGCGAGTGCGGGTTCCTTGATCAGGAACTGGCTCGAAGGCAAGACGACGCCGAAGTGCCAGCGTGACTGGCCGGTGATCGAGCGGAAGCTCACGGAGCATCGCACCGAGCTCGATCGGCGCGGGACGAACCCCGAGATCTGCGACGAGCGCTGGGCTGCGCACTTCCGTTCGTACTGCGATCGGGAACACGTGACACCCGAGGCCTTCGCGAAGCGCGTCGGCGCGCCCGAGTGGCACGGGCACCGTTGGCACCGCTGGGGCGAAGTTCCGTTCGACCACGTCCGAGAGGTGGTCGTGCGGCGGACCGGATACGACTTCGACGCGCTGCGGTTCCAGCGCGGGCACGAGGCGGCGGGGCAGCATTTCGGACGCCAGCTCCCCGCACCACTCGACGCTGCAGTGGATGCCGCGGCGCTCCGCCAGGCAATTCTCGAGATCCAGCGTCGGAGCGGCTTGACGAGGGAGGCGCTGGCGAAGCGGACGGGCCTCCGGAAGTCCCAGCTCGACGGTCTCGCGCGGTTGCCGGAGACGCGGCAGAAGCTGTACAACGCGGCATCGATCGCTGGGGTGATCGTCGGGCTCGCGCGGTACATCATCGCACACCACGATCAGTTCAGTACGTCGGCGATCGGGGCGACTGATGCGACCAGACAGGCACTCGAGCTCCTCACGCGGCGACCGCCGCGACCGAGGGGTTCGACCAAGGGTCGCACGACGGTCCGGTGGGAGCGCATCGAGCGGGAGCTCCGAAAGGGAACGCATCGGTTCCTCGGCTACCGCTGCCCGAACGGCGAGTTTGCCGCGTTGGTGCTCGTGCGTTTCTGCATCGCGTGCGAGCGGTCGCGGCTCACGACGCGCGAGCTGTGCGTGCGGACCGGCCTGCGCTCGCACCGCCTCGGGAGCTGGTTAAATGGACGCGTGCTCCCGGACTTCTCGATGCTCGAGCAGCTCCAGAATGCACTCGAGCGGCTCGAAGGCCGTGCTGCGGATCCGACACCCGCGAGCGCGGAGTCGTCGGCAGCACTCGTCGCGACACGGGCAGCCCACAGGGCGCCGCCGGAGCCGGCAGCCCCGGTCCCCACCGACGGCGCGGCCGACATCCTCGTCGGCATGGCGAGCACCGCGCGGGGGCTCCGCGCGATGTACCGTGCCGGCTGGCGTCCGGATGGCACCAGCCGCGAGCACCTCATCGCCGTCGCGCAGACCGCGATGGAGGTCGGTGGGCTCACGCACGCTGATCTGACATCCAAGGCGACCGTCTCGGTCGCCGATGCGTCGGCACCAGCGTTTCGCGCGGTACTCGATGCATTCTCCCCCCCCCGGCGCGGCCGCCGCAAGGGTGACCGCAAGGAGGAATGACCATGGCGATGCCGATGAAGCCCGAAGGGTACCTGCCCGTCCGAATGGGCGGCGGGTTCTTGGATGAACTCTCACGAGGGCTGTACCCGAACCCCGGACGCTGCGTGTGCGAGCTGTGCCGGAACGGCATGGTCGCGTGCCAGGACGAGGGGAACGGTAGCAGTTGGGATCCCAAGCGGATCCATGTCGAACTCGAAGTGGTCAAGCGCCACCCGCTGGTCGGAACCGACGCGCTCACCTGTATGGACCGCGGGCACGGGTTCACGGCGGGCGACCTCGAGCGGTTCTGCACGGTGGGACCGGACGAGTACGGCGTCGAGCTCGCGCTGCGGCACGCCGGCGCGTCGCAGAAGCAGCTCGGTCGCATCGCGTACCTCGCGTTGCGGCGTGACCAAGAACGCGATGGTGGCTTCACGATCCTCACCCGGACCTCGAATGAGGGGCCGGTGCGATGGATCGAGGTCACCCGGGCGACGCTCAACACCAAGGGCCAGGGGCTGCCGCACGGGAGGCTTGCGGCGGATGCGACGGAGCTCGGACGCTACCGGAACATCAAGGGCCGCTTCTCCCTCGTCGTCATCCCGAACCCGGTGTTCGGGACGAATGACGAGCTGCGCGATGCGCTCGCCCCACACCTCCCGCGCAAGCCGGAGCTCTGTGGCGAGATCCTCATCGGCGGCACACCGTTCACGCCGTCGCCGCTCGCGAGCGGCGTGATCATGAAGCCGCCGAACGAGCGGCTCGAGGTGTACATCGAACGCGTGGAGCACGGGACGTCCGGCGGCATCTGGCTCGTGGACCACACGACCGGCTTCCGCGTCGCGTTCGGTCCAACCCTCAACGCGCACCTCCCATTCCCGCTCGGACGGACGGACCTCGGGGGGGACATCTTCTTTCCGGGGCTCATCGCCGAGCAGGACACCACGCGCGCAGGACTGCGGGCGTCGTTCTTGCAGGGACGCGTGTGGAAGCGGTTCGTCGACCTCCTCGTCGCCCACGTCACGGAACAGGCGCGGGCGCTCCTCGAGGAATCGGACACCGTCGTGAGCGCTTCCTCCGTGGGGCGTCTCATCAGCGGTCAGTTGCTCGATCTCTTCCGTCGCGCGTACGGCACCCCCGACCTGTCCAACCCACCCCCCGGGTGCGGTGGATTCGGTGGTGTCCGCCGCCGCGGCGGTGGAGGCGGTGGAGGCGGTGGTGGTGGCGGTGGCGTGCAGCGAGGCCCCCGCGACCCGAAGCGCGACGGGAAGCAGCACTACGTCCCGTTGCCGATCGGTGGTGAGACGTGGTGGGTGGGCGTCACACGAGACGACGCGAACCTCTTCGCCAAGGCGGATGACGGGGAGCGGAGGATCGTGATGATCAACGCGGCCTACGATGTCCTCCCGAAGGGGGAGTCCGCGCGAGCCGAGCACGCACTCCTCGGGTTGCTCGGGGCGATCGGGAAGGCGAAGGCTCCGTTCGACACGAAGGTGGCGATGCAGTACGTCACCGAGCGCCGCCGCGAGCTCCTCGGGAGGAAGCGGTAGCGTTCCCGGTGCGGCAATGCGCATGACGGCGGTCCGGAGTACCCGGACCGCCGTTTCCTTTCGCGTCGTACAAAATGGAATGCGCCCCCTGATGCCTGCCCGCCTTGGGCGGGGTCATCGGGGGGCGCTTCGATTGCCAGATTTCTTACGTCGTGGTTCATTCCTTGGCCGCCGCTCGCGCCTTGACCGCCGCTCGCGCAGCGATGCGTTCTCTGAACGCGGCGATGAACGCGTCTCGCTCGGTGTTGGTGACGAGCGATCCCCACTCGGTGGGCGTCGGCTCCTCCGTACGAACGAAGAAGGTCACCGACTTGTTCCCACTGATGGTCCCCTTGTACCGGAGGTACCGGTCGAGCAGCGCTTTGTGCTTCCTTGAGAGCACTTGCGCGCTGAACGCCCAGTAGTCGAGGCCGTGTCGTTGGAGAATAGCCGCGGTGAATGCGGCCTTCGCGACCCAGAGGATGAGCCGTTGTTCTGGCCCGAAGTTCCGGTGGACGATGTCGTACAGCACGACCGCGAGTCGTACGGCGATCGGGTCGGCGGTCGCCGCGGGACTCGATGCGTCCGCTGGCTCGACAGCGTCGCCCCCACTCGGCTGATTGGCGGTCAGCGGTCCGGCGGCCGCCATGATCGCGGCTGCTTCCTCCGGCGTCGGCATGCCAGGGTAGTCGGGGATGGTTGCCAGCGCGGTCTTCTCCGGGGGCGGCTGCGTGAGCTGGTCGACCGCGTGGATGAGCCCCTTGATGTGATCGCGCTCTCGCTCTGCGGGTTCCTTGAGCTGGACGAGTGCGTCACTGAACCGCTCGAGCTGCAGTTGCCGCGCGTCGATCGCCGTGAGCTGGCGCACTGCCTCGACGGCAACGGTTCCTCCCGCGGTGCGAGCAACTGCCCCGAGGCGTCGCTGCTCGTCCGGGAGATCCCCGAGTTCCTCCGCGACCTGGCCGAGGAGGTCCTCGATTTGCTCGAGGTATCCATCGAGCGTCCGCTGCCGCTGTCCGAGCTTCGCGCGGGCAGCGAGGAGATTCAAGCCACGGTCGGTGGCGGTGGCGGTCCCCATCGCATCGATGGCGGCCGCGGTCGCGTCGCGCGCTGCACTCGCCCGCTCGACGAGATCGGTGAGCGCGGCAAAGGTCTGCGCGCCGCTCGTCGACTCCGCGCGGAGCGCGGCGAGCGCGATGCGGATCTCATCGAGACGCGCGCGTTCGGCCGCCGCGCGCGCTGCGCGCTCGCCATCGAGCTCGCACGTGAGCGAGGCGACCTGTACATTCTGCGCGGTGCGATCGCCCGCACGTTCGGTACGCTCGGTTTCGAGCGCCGCCGCGGTCTCCCGCTGCGTAGTCTCGAGCGCGGCATGCGCGGTACGAATCGCCTCGAGCGCCGTTCGGAGCTCGCTGAGTTCGCGCTCGAGCGGTGCGGTGCGCTCCACCTCCGCCGCTGCGGTCGCTGCCTCTGCGCGACGCGCGAGTGTTTCGTCGAGCTCGGTGAGCACGATGCTGAGCTGGAGGACCGCGTTGTCCACGTCGTCCTGTCTCGCGATTGTCCAGAGGAGCGCGTGGATCTGTACGAAGAGCCGTTCGACGGGTCCGTCCTTCCGGAGCGACCCGCGGAGGCAGTCGTTCAATGCGCTCATCGCACGGGCGAAGCTCGCGGCGGTGATCCGTTTCGGGAGCATCGCCTTCGAGAATAGCGGCACGACGTTGTCGGATACCGTCGTCGGATCGTCTACCATGGGGCTCCCTTGTCTGGTTGGAGTGTTGTGGAAGGTTCGATGCTGTTGAGGGTATCAAGGACCACGTCGCCCGTCAACTCCACTTGACAGTGTGTGGTCGCCTTGGTACCGTGTTGCCGCACACCGAATGGTGTGAGTTCTTCCACAACCAAGCCGTTCATACCGCGTATGCGGTGATGAGCGGAGGAGCATGAGTGCAATGTCGAACCCGCCGAAGCAGCAGACGGTTCGCCGGGCGCTCGAAGCGCTCCGGCGACACTACGACTCATCAACCGCTCACTTCGCGACGCTCGGCGGCGCGGGGTACGAGCTCGACGTGTGGACGGCGCTCAATGTGCCGCGTGCCCACTGCTGGCTCATCGAGCGCGATCAGCATACGGCGCGGCGGCTCATCCCGCGTGCGCGCCCGGCGCATGTCTACATCGGCGAGCTCCGAGACTTCCCTTCCGTGTTCCGCAGCGTGCACTCCGGTGGCGCGCTCGACGTGTTCCACTGGGACCTCTGCGAAACCGTCGAACCGAACGCGCGCGAGCTCCGCGCGGTGTTCCCGGTCATCGCCGGCAGCACGAGCCGCTGCCTCCTCGTGACCGCGGCGGACCAGCGATCCAACCGTTCGCTCGACGAGGCGGACCTCATCGACGCGTGGTGGTCGTGGCTCCTCGGCAGCGCGGACGCGCTCCGCGAGTTCCGCACCCACCTCGAGG
>CAZPCZ010000001.1:0-71939 GCA_964585225.1 uncultured Gammaproteobacteria bacterium | reverse complement strand
CGTACGCGCGCGCGTACGACCATGAGTTCCCGGCGCGGTATTTCGCCGACATGCTCGCGTACCTCAAGCTCGGTGAAGCGGAGTTCCACGCGATCGTGGATCAACATCGGAATCAAGAACTCTGGACGAAGGAGCGCGGCACGTGGTCGCTCCGATTCCCACCGGTCTAACACGTATGCAACACGCTGACCCGAAGGACTTTCCCTGCGACATCTGCGGCACCACAGACGCTGTGGAGGTTCCGCATGTACGCGAGTACACCGGCGGGCAGCCGATACATATCTGCACGCGGTGCGGGTTCGTATATGTGAAGGCACGCCGTTCCGCCGCAGCGATTGCCGACGAGTGGTCGGAACGGATTTACGGGAGCGGATACACCGCGCTCCTGCCCGCGGTGCGGGCGCGGCTCACGTTCGTTGCGGCGTTCATGGCGGAACAACTCGGTGGGCTCCGCAGCAAGCGTGTGTGCGACATCGGCGCGGGCGAGGGCGTATTCCTCGACATGATCCGGCAGCCGGAGTACGGCGCAGAGGTGTACGGCATCGAACCATCGCCGAGGAACTGCGCGCGCATGGCGGGACTTGGTATCGCGTATTTCACCGGGACGATTGAGGAGTACGAAGAGCGTGGTGCACCGGGCGGGTTGTTCGATATTGCGGTCATCGCGTGGACCATGGAGAACTGTCAGTCGCCGCGCGCGATGCTCGCGGCGGCGCACCGTATGCTGAAGCCCGGAGGCCATGTCGTGGTGGCGACCGGGAGCCGCATTCTCGTTCCATTCAAGAAGCCGCTCCACTACTACCTCGGTGGTCGTTACCTTGGGAATCGTCCTGCAGACGATCATGCATTCCGGTGGAGCGCGCAGACGCTCCAGGCGCAGCTTGCGGTCGCGCACTTCACGGTGCAGCACGCGAATCGATACATCGATCACGATACCCTTTGTATGATTGCTTCGCCTCGTGACCCGCGCGAAAAGATCCCATGGACCGGGGATGATTATCGAGCGGTGCAGCATTTCTTCGAGCGGTGGCATGCCGAGACGAATGCGTACTACCCCGAGTCGGTCGGCGATGCTGCTCCACGCGTCGTGCAGGCGGTATGAACCTCGGAATCATCGTCCAGGCGCGCATGAGCTCGGAGCGGCTTCCGGGGAAAGTGCTCCGGGAGGTGCAGGGCAAGCCCATGCTCCAGTACACGCTCGAGCGGGTCGCGCTCGCGCGTGGAGCGGATGGCGTCATCGTTGCAACGTCGGATGAGGCGAGCGATGACCCCATCGCGGCGTTCTGTGTGGCGCGTGGGATGTCGTGCTTTCGGGGGTCGCTCCCGGACGTTGCCGGGCGATTCCTTGCCGCGGCGGAGTCGTATGGGTACGATGCGTTCGTCCGCGTGTGCGGAGACAGTCCATGCACAGATCCTGGGGTCATCACGGAGGCGATTGCGCTGTTCCGGAGCGGGGCGTACGACCTCGTGACGAACACGTTCCCACGGAGCTTCCCGAAGGGCATCTCGGTGGAGGTGGTGCGCACGGCGACGTTCCGGCAGGTGCACACGCGCATGGTGGAGGCCGCGGACCGCGAGCACGTCACACGCTACTACTACCAGCACCCGGAGGAGTTCCGTATCCGCAATTTCTCCGCGGATCATAACAACAGCGAGGTGCAGCTGTCCGTGGATACGCCGGAGGACTGGGCGATGTTCACAGGCGTGCTCGCGCGCATGGATCGGCCGCACACGACGTACGACTACCGCGCGATCCTCGCGATGGTGCAGGGCGCGCAGGTGCGCGCATGAGAGGAGGGAGCATGGGCAAGCTCCGCATCGGTGTCATCGGGCTCGGGGTTGGCGAGCAGCACGCGATCGGCGTCGTACAGCATCCGCGGGCCACGCTCGCGGTGCTCTGTGATCGGGATCCAGCGAAGCTCGCGGAGGTCGGCGCACGGTTTCCGGGCGTACGTCAGAGCAACGACGCCGATGCAGTGCTCACGGATCCGAACGTGGACTGCGTCGTCATCGCGACGTATGACGATCAGCACGGTGCGCAGATCCTGACCGCGCTCGGACACGGGAAGCATGTTTTCGCAGAGAAGCCGATCTGCTACTCGCCGGACGAGGCGCGCGGAATCCGTGCTGCGCTCGCCGCGCACCCGGGACTGCGACTCACCACGAACACCATCCTCCGCACCTCACAGCGGTTCCGGTGGGTGAAGGCGCAGTGCGACACCGGCGCGTTTGGAGACATCTTCGCGGTGGAGGCGGGCTACAACTACGGACGCCTCCACAAGCTCACGGAGGGGTGGCGCGGACGCCAGGCGTTCTACTCCGCGGTGTACGGCGGCGGTGTCCACGTGGTGGACCTCCTGCGGTGGTTGACGGGCGACGAGGTGTTCCGTGTGTTTGCGGTCGGGAATCGGGTTGCCTCGCGCGGCACGCGGTATCGCTTCCGCGACTACATCACGGCGACCTTCGAGTTCCGCAGTGGCATCGTGGGGACCGTTAGCGTGAATTTCGGGTGCGTATCGCCGCACTTCCACCCGGTCGCGCTCTACGGTACGCAGGCGACGTTCGTGAACGACGTCCCCCACGGGCGCTGGTACACGTCGCGGGATCCCGCCGTGCCGCCGGTGCCGGTCGAGCAGCCGTACCCCGGGTGCGCGAAGTACGACCTCCTGACGGAGTTCATCAGTGCGTTGCTCGATCAGCGAGATCCGGTCATCACCGAGGACGATGCACTTCGGACCATGGCCGTCTGCTTCGCCATTGAGCGATCCGCAGACAGTGGAGAACCTGTGGATGTCCTAGCGATAGAACAAGAGATGGGGTTGGTTTCCCACACGCCGGTCGCTACGGTACGATAGAGGACCCGTTGAGAGCGCGCCGGGGGCGCGCTCTTCACCTTATGGCCGCAGTTGTTCCACGCGTGATCCCATTTGGGAAACCCATGATCGGCGATGAAGAGCGCGTGGCCGTCGCCGCGGTGCTCGCAGGGACGACGTTCGTGCACGGGCCGCGCATCGAGGAGTTCGAACACCACTTCGCGGAGTTCACGGGAGCGCGGCACGCCATTGCCGTGAGTTCATGCACGACCGCCCTCCACCTCGCGTACCTCGCGGCGGGCATTGGTGTAGGTGATGAGGTGATCGTCCCGGCACAAACGCACGTCGCGACGGCGTTTGCAGTGGAGTACGTCGGCGCGACGCCGGTGTTCGTGGATGCGGAGTCGCGCACCGGGAATCTCGACCTCGACGCGGTGGAGTCTGCCATCACGCCGCGCACGCGCGCGCTCTCGATCGTCCACTACCTCGGCATGCCAGTAGACATGGACCGCGTGCGTGCGATCGCGGACCGCCACGGGCTGTTCGTCGTCGAGGACTGCGCGCTCGCGATCGGCACGCGCTTCCGCGGACGCCACGCCGGGACGCTCGGCGACGTCGGGTGCTTCTCGTTCTACCCCGTGAAGCATATGACGACGGCTGAGGGGGGCATGGTGACGACGAACGACGACGCGCTCGCGGCGCGCATCCGCCGGCAGCGCGCGTTCGGTCTCGACAAGACCGTGACGGAGCGCGCCATCCCGGGCGTGTACGACGTGACGATGCTCGGGTACAACTATCGGATGAATGAATTGGAGGCCGCGATTGGCACGGTACAGCTCACGCGCGTCCCCGGGTTTCTCGCCGCGCGCCAGCGGAACGACGACGCGCTGCGCGCCGCGCTCGCGCGAATTCCGGGCGTGTCGCTCCTCGCGACGAGCGGCGGTTCGTTCGTGAGCAGCCGGTACTGCGGTCTCGCCATCCTCGACGACGCCACCGCGCCCCGTCGGTTCGAGGTCGTCGCGGTGCTCAAGGAGCGCGGTGTGGGTACGAGCATCTACTACCCGCACCCGGTGCCGCACCTCGCGTACTTCCGCGAGAAGTACGGGTACGCCGAGACCGCATTCCCGAACGCAGCGCGCATCAGCAACCACGGCATCGCGCTGCCGGTCGGTCCACACCTCACGGAAGACGACATGTGGTACATTGCGTCGCAGCTCGCAGCGGTGATTCAAGGAGTTCATGCTGAGCGAAGCGAAGCATCTCACCCACTCGTGACCTCGGTACGATGAGCATCCGGTCCCCGAGCCACGAGATCCTTCAGCTCGCTCTGCTCGCTCAGGATAAATTCGGAAGTATGGCCTTGTTGAACGGACGGCGCATTGCGCTCATCGGCGGTGCGGGATTCATCGGGCATAATCTCGCGCTCGCACTCGCTGTGGAAGGGGCGGCGGTGGAAGTGATTGACTCTCTCCAGGTGAATAACCTCCTCTCGTTCATTGGGGAGAACGGCACGAGCAATCGAACGATCTACGCGAGGATGCTCCACGAGCGACTCGAGCTGCTCCAGTGCGCGGGCATCCCGCTCAACGTGCAGGATGCGCGGGACTACCACGCGCTCACGCTCATCCTGAAGCGATTTCAGCCCGACACTATCGTGCAGCTCGCCGCGGTCGCGCACGCGAACCGATCGAACAAGGATCCGCACAGCACCTTCGATCATTCGCTCCGGACGCTCGAGAACGTGCTCGACTACTCGCGGGGTAACGTCGAGCACTTCGTGTACTTCTCGTCGTCCATGGTGTACGGGAACTTTCCGGATGGTCGCGCAACCGAGGAGACGCCGTGCAACCCGCTCGGCATCTACGGCGCGCTGAAGCTCGCTGGCGAGCTCATCGTGAAGTCCTACCACCAGGTATTCGGTCTCCCGTACACGATCGTTCGACCGTCCGCGCTCTACGGCGAGCGGTGCGTCTCGCGGCGCGTCGGGCAGATCTTCATCGAGCAGGCGATGCAGGGGAAGGACATCACCGTGAACGGGGACGGTTTCGATCGGCTCGATTTCACGTGCGTCCACGACCTCATCCACGGCATCGAGTGCGTGCTCACGAGACCGGAGGCGAAGAACGAGACGTTCAACCTCACGTACGGTGCCGGGCGTTCCATTGCGGAGATGGCCGCCATCGTACGCGAGCACTTCCCGACCACCACCGTCCGCTACGAGCCGAAGGAGGCCTTCACGCCCGACCGCGGCACGCTCGACGTCTCGAAGGCGCGGCGGATGATCGGGTATGATCCGCAGTACCCGCTCGAGCGCGGGTTCGCGCGGTACATTGATTGGTACCGGTCGCTCGCGGCGGCTGGAGCCATGACGCTCCCCGCAGCGGTGCCGGTGCGGGTGGCGGCGTAGGGAGGGAATACTGCGGCACGTATGCGGATCGTCTTCTGGGGGAAGGGCGCGCGTGGTGTCGCGTGCCTTGACGCGCTCTGCGGGACCACACACGACATCGTGTGCGTCGTGGTGCACCCGGAAGACCGCGGAGACGCGCCGACGTCAGTGCGCGATGCGGCCGAACGCCGCGGTATCCCCGTCCTCGGGCCGGACGATCCCAACGCTGACGATGCGATGCTCGCGCTCCAGGCGCAACGAGCGGACCTCTTCGTTTTGGGCGGCTACGGGAGGATTCTCCAGCAGCACACGATCGTAATCCCGTCCGTGATGACCGTGAACCTCCACGGGGGAAAGCTCCCGGAGTGCCGCGGCTCTTCGCCGATGAACTGGGCGCTCATCCGCGGAGAGCCCTCCTTCACGCTCTCCATCATCCGGGTGGCGAGCGGCGTGGATACCGGCGATGTCATCCTCGATCGGACGTTCACCATTGGCCCCGACGATACGATTGGCGACCTCCACGCGGTTGCGGAGCGCGAATTCCCCTCCATGCTCCTCGCGGCGGTGGAGGCGATCGCGCGCGGTGCGGCGACGTTCCGCGCGCAGGACCCCGCGCGGGCAGCGTACTTCCCGATCCGGTTTCCGGACGACGGACTCATCCTCTGGGATCAGCTCACGGCGCAAGAGGTCCACAATCGCATCCGTGCGCTCACCGATCCCTACCCCGGCGCGTTCACGTACTGGAAGGGACGGAGGGTGAAGCTCCTCCGATCGGCGCTGTCGGAGACGCCGTACTACGGAGAGCCGGGACGGATCTACCGGATCACAGAGCGCGGTCTGCTCGTCTGCGCCGTGGATCGGTGTCTCTGGATTACACACGCGATACTGACAGATGATGGGACACCTCTCGGCGCTACGGCGCAGCGTTACGATCGGTTGGCGACGGTTCGTGAGGCGGTTCAGGCGATCGTGAGTGCAAACGCCCCCGTGCCACTCCACGCGACCGGCGTGTTCCATCGAAACGCATCACATGCGCGCTGAAGCCCTCATCAGTTTTGGGCATCCCGATACGCTCGTCGCGGAGTACGGCCACTGGCTCGTGCTCGCGCAGCGTCGTCCGCTCACGCTTGGTGCGCTCCTCGTGGTGTATCGCGGGGAGGCGATGACGCTCGGCGGAATCATGCCGGAGGCGTGGACAGAGTTTGCCATGGTGATGCGGAACACGGAGGCGGCGCTCTCGCGCGTGTTTGCGCCCGACCGCCTGAACCTCCTGTTCCTCATGATGGCGACGCCCGAGGCGCATGCGGCAATCCTGCCGCGGTACGCCGGACCGAAAGAGTTCTACGGGATGATGTTCACCGATCCTGGCTGGCCGCGCGCGCCGGTCCTCGATGCGGTACACGAGCTCACGCCCGAGCAGTGCGCGGCGCACATCACGGCACTCCGGTCGGCGTTCGCAATGCAACCGCAACCGGTGGCGGTACCGGGTTGACCGCGCAGGTATCGCTGGTACGCTGCGAACGTGGGAGGATGCTTATGATTGAACCTCTGTTCTTTGCGAATCGGCTCGACGATCGTGCATGCGCGATCTACCTCTTCCATGGGGTCGTGGAACGGCACACACACCCAGTACGTAACTACAACCGGAAGCACATCGCGCGCGCGGAATTCATTGCGCTCCTCCGGATGCTGCGGGAGCGCGGGACACCGCTCACGATGGATGACGTTCTCACGCACTGCGCGCAGCACGTTGCATTTCCACCTCGATCGTTCGCGTTGACGTTCGACGATGGGTTCGAGAACAACGCATCCGTTGCCGCTCCCATCCTTGTCGATTTCCGGTTGCCGGCAACATTCTACGTGACGACCGGCTGGGTCGGCAGCGACGAGCGTTCGTGGGTGGATCGCATCGAGGCGTGTCTCGAGTACGCTGCGCCAGGGGCAGTACGCCTCCCGTGGGAGGAGCGTGACCGCGTGTTCTCGTCGGTCGGAGAACGCATCGCACTGCTCGACGCGATCCGCGTGCGGGCGAAGGTTGATCCTTCCATCGATCGCGCTGCGCTCGTTGCGTGTACGTTCCAGCAGTGCGGCGTGGATGAGGCGATGACCTGGGACGATGCGTTGGATCGAAAGCTCTCGTGGGCGCAGGTGCGCGCGTTGGCGGCGCAGGACGGGTTCATCGTCGGTGGCCATACCCACTCGCATGCGATGCTCTCGTTCTGTACGCCAGCGGATCGTGAGCGGGAGATCGCAATGAGCGTGCGGCTGCTCCGCGAGTGCGCAGGCGTCGTGGCGCGACACTACGCGTACCCGGAGGGGCTCGCGCACCACTACGACGACGCGGTTATTGCACGTCTCAAGACGCACAGCATCGTCTGCTGCCCGACGGCGATCGACGGCGTGAACACGCATGAGGCCGATCCCTTCCACCTCCGTCGCATCCCCGTCATGGTAGACGGAGGGTCTTCGTTGGGACCATCGATGTAGTATTCTTGGGCCACCGGTCAGCACGACCATCACGTGTACATCCCACGCACGGCGTGCTGCGGTGGCTCTCGCGCTCTCTATGCGTATAGGTTCGCTCGATACGAACACGCGCGTGGTCGTCGTCGCAGAGGTCGGGAACAACCACGAGGGCGATTCCGCACTCGCGGAGGAGCTCGTTCACCTCGCGGCTGATGCGGGCGCGGATGCGGTGAAGCTCCAGACCTTCAATCCCGACCACTACGCGAGTAGCCGCGATGCGGAGCGCCTTGCGCGGCTCCGGAAGTTTACACTCGCGCACGATGCGGTGCGACACCTCGCCGCGGTGGCTCGGGATGTTGGGATTGTATTTTTTTCCACACCGTTCGACCTTGGGAGCGTATCGTTCCTCGAACCCATCGTGCCGGTGTTCAAGACTGCCTCCGGTGACATCACGTTCTATCCGCTCCTCGATGCCGTCGCGGCGACCGGCAAGCCCGTGATCCTCTCGACCGGCACTGCGACCCTCGACGAAGTTGCGGCAGCGGTCGCGCGCGTCCGCACTGCGCAGCGCGCGGTCGGTACGACAGCGGATCTCTCGCTCCTCCACTGCGTTGCCGCGTACCCAGTCCCACCGGAGCAGGCGAACCTCCGCGCGATCACCGCGCTTCGCGAGCGGTTCCCGGACTGCACGATCGGGTACTCGGATCACACGATGGGGGACGACGCGGCGGTCGCCGCGATTGCGCTCGGCGCTCGGATCATCGAGAAGCACTTCACCATCGCCCACGACCATTCGGACTTCCGTGACCACCAGCTCTCGGCAACGCTGGACGAGCTCCGGCAACTCATCACGCGCGTCCGTACCACGGAGTCGATGCTCGGGAGCGGCGTGAAGCAGCCGCAACCATGCGAGGAGCAGGGCCGCGTTGCATTCCGACGCTCCATCGCCGCGGCGCAGGACCTCCCGGCAGGGACCGTCCTCGCCCGCGAGCACCTCACGTGGGTGCGCCCGGCCAGCGGCATCCCGCCCGGATATGAGCACGAGGTCATCGGGAAGGTGCTCCGGGAGCCCGTCCCGAAAGGGGTCATCATCGAGCGGGCGTGGGTTGCGGAGGCCGTTGTGCAACGCGCATGACCGTCGTCATCCTCACCACCGAGACGCCGCACCACGCGTACTTCGTTCGGGAGATCGCGCGAGCGTACCCGGGCGCCCGCGTCCTCTCCGAACGGCGACGCGCGACGTTCCCGTTCCCCACCCACCACCCGTACGAAGGTGCGCGGGATGCGCACGAGTGCGCCCGGTGGTTCGGCGGCGCGGAGCCCTCCGTTGCGGAGTTCGCTCCGACGACATCCGTAGAGTCCGTGAACGACGCGGAGGCGCTCGCGGTGCTCGACGCCGTGCGCCCGGACGTCGTCGTGAGCTTCGGGACCGGGAAGATTGCCGCTCCGACCATTGCGCGCTGCCCGACGGGGTTCGTGAACCTCCACGGCGGCGATCCGGAGCAGTACCGCGGGCTCGACACGCACCTCTGGGCGATCTACCACCGCGACTTCATCGCGCTCATCGCGACGCTCCACCGCGTGAACGAACGTTTCGATGACGGGACGATCATTGTGCAGGCAGCGGTACCGCTCCGGCGCGGGATGCCGCTCCACGAGCTCCGCGCCGCGAACGCGGAGACCTGCGCCGCGCTCACGCTCGCAGCGCTCGACCGACGCGCGCGCGACGGGAGATTCCTTGACCGTCCGCAGCGGACGCGCGGACGGTACTACTCGGCTATGCCCGTGGTGCTGAAAGCGGTATGCATCGAGCGATTCGCGCAGCACACGGAGACACTTGCGGAGCAGGAGCACCGAGCGCCGCACGTTGCCGTGCTCTGAGTGAAGCGAGCAGTATGTGCGGAATCGCTGGCTACGTCGGCACACGACCACCGGATGAGGAACGGATCGCAGCGACGCTCCGCCTCATGGAGCGTCGCGGTCCGGATGCGCAGCGATTCCTTCGCGTTCGGATCGGCGATCGCTCTGGCGTGCTCCTCCACTCGCGGTTGAGCATCATTGATCTCGATCCGCGTTCCCACCAGCCGATGACGATCGACGGGCGCACGATCGTGTTCAATGGGGAGATCTACAACTACGTGGAACTCCGAAAACGTCTCGAGGAGCGTGGGGTGACGTTTCGTACAACCTCAGACACCGAGGTGCTCCTCCAGTCGTACCTCGCGCACGGTGAGGCATGCGTGAACGATTTCGAGGGCATGTGGGCGTTCGCGATCCACGATGCGTGGTCGCAGACTGTGTTCCTTTCCCGCGATCGGTTCGGCGAGAAGCCGCTCTACCTCCTGGAGACCACAGATGGCATTACCTTCGGCTCCGAAATCAAGTTCCTCGCGGCGCTCTCCGGCCAATCGCTTGGCGTGAACACGCAGCATCTGCTCCGGTACCTCGTGAATGGGTACAAATCGCTCCACAAGGGGAGCGATACGTTCTTCCTTGGTGTCCGGGAGGTTCCGTACGCGACGAACGTGATCGTGCGTGCGGACGGGACGGTTCGTTCATACCGGTACTGGAGCCCACCGGTCGCGCCGCAGGACATGACGTTCGCGGATGTGGTGGAGGGATTTCGTACGCGCCTCATCGAGAGCATGCGCATCCGCTTGCGCGCAGACGTGCCGCTCGCGTTCTGTCTGAGCGGTGGCGTGGACTCGGCATCGCTCGTCTCCATCGCCGCGAAGGAGTTTGGGTACCACGTCGCGACGTTCTCGGTCATTGATCGCGACGAGCGCTACAATGAGGAGGAGAACATCCGTGCGACGGTGGACGATGTGCACTGCCAGCACACCGCTATCCCGTTCCCGCAGCCGGGGTTCTTTGAACGCCTCGAACAGCTCATCCGCTACCATGATGCACCGGTCGCGACGATTTCCTACTTCGTCCACTCGTACCTCTCCGAGGCCATTGCACGCGCCGGCTACCGCGTCGCGATCTCCGGAACTGGAGCGGACGAATTGGTGACGGGGTACTACGATCACTTCCTGCTCCACCTCTACGAGATGCGCCATCATTCGGAGTACGCCAACGCCCGCAGTGCCTTCGCCGCGCACGTCGTACCGATGGTGCGCAATCCACTCTTACAGAATCCCAACCTCTATACCGCGAATCCGAATTTTCGAGATCACGTCTACGACGAACGTGACCGATTCGCACAGTACCTGACCGTGGACTTCCGCGAGCAGTTCACCGAGCACACATTCTGCGCGTCGCTTCTCCGGAATCGCATGCTCAACGAGCTGTTCCACGAGGTGATTCCAGTGATCCTCCACGAGGACGATTTGAACTCCATGTACTACTCGATTGAGAACCGGAGCCCATACCTGGATTCGCGGTTGTGCGACTTCGCGTACTCGATTCCGAGCGAACATCTCATTCGGGACGGATACGGAAAGTACGGGCTTCGCGAGGCGATGCGCGGTACACTGAATGAGCGTGTGCGCTTGGACCGTCGGAAGAAGGGGTTCAACGCCTCACTCACGTCACTCGTGGACCTTCGCGATCGTACGGTCCGCGAACGCATCCTCGGTCCCGGCAGCATTTTCGACTACGTTGACCGCCACGCGGTCGCGGAGCTCCTCGATGCACAGCCGTTGCCGAACAGCACGAGCAAGTTCCTATTCAACGTCATCAATGCGCGGATGTTCCTCGAGGAGCACGTGCGGGAGTATGCAGCGGCAGCGGGTCGTGGCGACCATTGAAGCGCGGATGGGGGCGACGCGGCTCCCGGGGAAGATGGCGCTTGAGCTCGCGCCGGGACTCCCGGCACTCGGAGCGGTAATTCAGCGCGTACGTGCTGCCCCGCGCATTGATGAGGTCGTGGTCGCCACGAGCACGGAGGCCCGCGATGGTGCGATCGTCGCCATCGCCGATCGGTTCGGCGTGCGCGCGTTCCGGGGGAGCGAGGATGACGTACTCGGGCGGGTCGTGGGCGCCGGGGCGTTCGCGGGTGCGGATGTGCTCGTGCTCGTGACCGGCGACTGCTCGTGCATCTCTCCGATGATCCTTGATGCTGGCATCGCGCTGTTTTTCGAACGCGGGTGCGATCTCCTCTCGAACTGCCTCGAGGATACGTTCCCACCGGGCATTGACGTCCAGGTCGTCCGTTTTCCCGCGCTCCAGCGCGCGTACGCGATGGCTCAGGAGGAGCCGTACCGGAGCGACCGTAACAACTTCGAGCACGTGAACTACTTCATTCGAAACCACCCCAACGCGTTCTCGATCTACCACTACACCGCACCGCCGAGGTACCACCGTCCGAACCTCGAGCTCCTCCTCGATACACCGACGGACCTCGCCATCATGCGAGCGATCTACGCACGGTTGCACCCACAGAACCCGCGGTTCGATCTCGACGACCTCCTCACATTCGCCGACCGAGAGCCGGAGATTTTTCTTCGCGCACAGCGCCAGCAGATCAATCGTGTCGGGTACACGACAGAGAGAGCATGAAGTACAAGGTCGCGATCATCGGATGCGGGTGGATTGGGTTGGGCGCCCAGCTTGATCCGTTGCGTGTCCCACCCGCGAGCCATGCGCAGGCCGCAGCGTCGTACCGGCGCGTGAGACTCGCGGCGTTCGCAGATACAGATGTGCGCTCGCTCGCACGTGCGAAGCGGCTCTACCCGAATGTGCCGCGCTTTTCCGACATCGCGCAGATGCTGGAGGAGGCGCATCCGGACATCGTCATCATTGCAACGATGCCGGAGTCGCACTGCGCGCTCGTGACGCTCGCCGCGAAGCGAAAGGTGAAGGCAATCCTCTGCGAGAAACCAATTTCGCACAATGTGCGAGAAGCCCGCGAGGCCGTTCGCCATTGCCGGAAACACAGGGTGCTCCTCTTCGTAAACCATGGCCGTCGGTTTGATCCGTGGATCAGAAAATTCTGGGAGAACCTCCGTGGCGGGTACGTGCACGATACCTTCCTCGGCGCCGTGCGTTCGGCGATTGCATCGTACGATAAGGGGCTGTACCATGGTGGCACGCATTTCATTGATCTCCTGCGCTTCTTCCTCGGTGAGGTACGCTGGGTGAGCGCGGTGACCAATACCGTGTTCCCGAAAGACCCGCACGATGTCCGCGTGGACGCACTCTTGGGATTCGATGGTGCCACTGCGGCGTTGCAGTACTTCGATTCGCGCGAGTACTGCCTCTCGGAGGTCAGCTTCCTCGGCGAGAAGGGGAGGATGAACTTGAAGCACGAGTCGGGACTCGACATCGAGGTCATTGGCACCCGCGCGAGCGATGAGTACTCCAGTTATCGAGAATTGAACTACGAACGGATCAAGCATTTCGGTGCGCCGCGGAGCTTCCTGAAACCTGTGCTCCCGCACATCGTGGATTGCTTGGAGGGGCGCGATGCGCCGGTCAGCACGGGAGAGGATGCGCTCCGCGCGCTCGAGGTGATCCATGCACTCGAGCAGAGTGCGCGGAAGGACGGGAAGCGCGTCGTTCTGCCCCGACGATCGTCACGATGAGCACGACGATATGCGTACGCTCGCAATCCACGGCGGACCGCGGGTCCGTACAGCACCGTTCCCTGACCACCGCACCATTGGGCGCGAAGAGCAGGAGGCCGTTGCCCGCGTGCTCGACCGCGGCATCCTGTCCGGCTTCCTTGGTTCGTGGGATCCGCGATTCTACGGCGGACCGGAGGTACGCGCGCTCGAAGAGGAGTGGGCCGCGTACTTCCACATCAAGCACGCGATTGCAGTGAACTCTGCGACATCCGGCCTCATCGCAGCAGCCGGCGCTGCGGGGATCAGCCCGGGTGACGAGGTGATCGTGTCGCCGTACACCATGAGCGCGTCGGCGACCGCGCCGCTCTTCTACGGCGGCATTCCGGTATTCGCGGACGTCGAGTCGGAGTACTTTTGTCTCGATCCTGTATCGGTACAGTCGCGGATTACTGACCGCACCAAAGCGATCATCGTCGTGGATCTCTTCGGACAGCCATACGATTCGACGGCGATCAATGCGCTCGCACGTGCGAATGGTCTCGTGGTCATCGAGGATGCCGCCCAGGCTCCGGGTGCGCGCGATGACGGCACGTGCGCGGGTACGCTCGGCGACATCGGCGTGTTCTCTCTGAATTGCCACAAGCACATCCAATCGGGGGAGGGCGGCATGGTGGTCACGAACGACGATCGGCTCGCGGATCGCGTTCGGCTCATTCGTAACCATGCGGAGGCGGTGGTGGGTGACAAGGGCGTCACGGACCTCACGAACATGGTCGGATTCAACATCCGCATGACCGAAGTCGAGGCGGCGATCAGTCGGTGCCAGCTTCGGAAGCTGGATGGGTTCGTGGCGGAGCGTCTCCGGAACTGCGCGTACCTCGCGGAGCGCCTCGGGCGCATCCCCGCGCTCACGCCGCCGCGCGTGCGCCCCAGCGCAACGCATGTGTTCTACGAGCACGCGTTTCGGTTCCGGAGCGACATCGCGGGGTGTCCGCGCGACACATTCCTCGCCGCGGTGGTTGCCGAGCTCACACCGACCGAGCACCATGAGGATCTCGGCGTGCGGATGTGGCCCGGGTACACGAAACCCCTCTACCTCCAGCCGATGTTCCAGCAGCGCGTCGCGATTGGACGGCACGGGTACCCCTTCACGCTGGCACAGCCGAGTGCGCTCGCGTCGTATGAACCGGAGAGCTGTCCGGTCGCGGAGCGCCTCTACGGTGACGAGCTCTTCATCAGTGAGCTCATGCATCCGGGGTTGTCGCGTGCCGACCTCGATGATATCGTTGCGGCGTTCGAGAAGGTGTGGGAGCACCGCACCGCGCTTGCGGTGCAAGCGATGGCGTTTGAGCAATGACGCGCGTGAACCTGCGTATGCCTTTCACTCCTCCGCACGGCGGTGCGTCCCAGGCTGCGGTGGCGGTCTCGGGGAGCGATGCGCGCCCGATGCACCGCCCGTTCCTCATTGGTGAGTGCATCTACCTCCGCGGGCTTGAGGAGCGTGACCTCGCGGGTTCGTACTTCCAGTGGTTCAATGACCCGGAGACGTGTCGGTACAACTCCCATGCGATGTTCCCAAATACGGAACGTCGGATGCGCGAGTACCTCGAGCGCGCACAAGCGGGCGGCGACCTCGTCATCTTCGCGATCGTTGAGCGGGAGAGCGACCGTCACGTGGGGAACGTTTCGCTCCAAGCGATTGATTGGATTGCGCGGAGCGTGGAGATCGCGTTCATCATTGGGCACGAGCACGGAGGGAAGGGGTTCGGGTTCGAGGCCGGGCAGCTCGTCATTGCGTACGCCTTCGAGCGACTGAATCTCGTCCGTATCTACTGCGGGACATCCGCTGAGAACATCGCGATGCAGAAGCTCGCGGGAAAGCTCGGGATGCAGCGTGAGGGGGTGCGGCGGAAGGCAATGTACAAGCTTGGGAAGTACGTGGATATGTATGAGTACGGCATCCTCCGTGAGGAGTGGAAGGGGTGAACAACTGCGGAGCGTCGTCATCTGGGGGTACACGAACCACCTGTGGCTCTGGATACCGCTCGCGCGGGAGCTCAAGCGTCGCCATGGGGCGGCGATTCATTTCGTGACGACGAATGACTCGAGCGTTGCGTTCTGGAAGCGGCAGGGTGGAGATGCGGTGGTCGATTCATTCACGACCACCAATCACTTCTTCCGCGAGTACGGAACACCACCGAATGACGTGCAGGTATTCGCGATCGCACGCGCGTACGAGGAGCACTACGGGACGTACGTCGTCGATGTGCTCCAGACGGATCGTCACCTCGGCCGCGGATTCGCCGCTGCTGGGCCAGGGCATCCGCGGTCTCATCTCAGTGACCAGGCGACGTACGCGAAATCCGTCCACCTCTTCAATGGCGTCGTGCGGTTCTGGGAGGAGTACTTCGACCGCGTGCAGCCGTCACTCGTCATCGGGAACACGAGCGGCATCCTCGGCAAGCTCTGCTCGGTCATCGCACAGCATCGGAAGATCCCGATGCGCGCGCTCCTCCTCCTGTACTACCAGGCGTACCATGCGTGGTGCATCGATGAGTACTATTCGGTACCAGCGGTGCAGAACCGCTACGCTGCGCTCACTGACGCTGAAGCAAAGGTAATCGTTCCTGATGCAGAGCTCGCCGCGATGCGTCGCCTTCCGTTCACGGACGCGTACTACCGGACGTTTGCGCGACAAATATCGTTCCCAGTGTTCCTCCAGAAGTCCTTCCAACAGATCCGGCAGATGGCGGCGCGTCGCGCGCGGAGCGTGGTGACGATGGGGAACTACCGACTCACGGAGCAGCTCCGGTCCCTCGCCCGTACGCGTGCCGATCTCCGGCAGCTGGCACAGCTCCCGCTCGCGGATGCTCGCGAACTCGAGCGGCAGCCGTACGTCTTCTTCCCGCTCCACGTCGAGCCGGAGTCCTCCATGGGCATGGTGGCGCCGGAGATGAACGAGCAGCTCGCGTGTGTGGAGCTCCTCGCGAAGAACCTCCCCGCGGGCGTGCGGCTCGTGGTGAAGGAGCACCTCGCTGCGGTTGGCCGGCGCCCGCGCGACTTCTACGCGACGCTCCTCGACATCCCGAACGTCGTCATGCTCTCGCCGTACGCGTACGCGCTCGACACGGCGCGCGGCGCACGCGCGGTCGCGGTGATCACGGGGACGCTCGGTCTCGAATCCGCCGTACTCGGCGTACCGGTCATTTCATTTGGTCTCCATAACCTGTACAACTTCCTCCCCCACGTGCACGTCGTCCGGTCATGGTTAGAACTTCGTCCACTCCTCGCGCGACTCTGCGCGGGCGACACCGCCGTTGCACGCGAACAGCGTCAGCGTGATGGGCGCCGATTCCTCGCAGCATTGAAGCAGACGGGATTCGATTTCTCGTGGAGCGATTACGCATCGAAGCAGCGCGTGCCCGCGACCGCGCGGGAGGTGGAGGTGTGCTACCGCACGCTCATCGACTCCCTGCGAGTGGAGCACCCATCGGGCGACGGCGTGCCGGCAGCGGCTGCGCCTTCCTTCACCCGTGTCCACGCATGACTACCGATACTCCCTTCGCCATCCTGCGTACGTCCGTACGCACCTTCGCGCGCCTCGCGAGGGGGAGGATCCTGCTCCTCCCGCCGCTCATGCTCGTCGCGGGCCTCTTCGAGGGTGTAGGGATCATATTGTTCCTTCCCGTGCTTGAGCAACTCACGGTTGGAATGGGCGGTGCTGGGCACGCACCGTCGGTGTTCGGAGGGATGCTCACCGCATTGCGACTCACAACACTCCCGCGACTCCTCATCGTGATCGCCGTGGTGTTCCTCGTGAAATTCTCGGTCACGGTCCTCCAGCAGATTGCGATTCAACGGATCACGCGGGATCTCTACCGTTCGCTCGCGAGACGCCTTATGCACGGGTGGACGTCGTCGGAATACCGCGAGTTCTACTTACAGACGACGACCGGATCGCTCACGAACGTGCTCACGCGGGAGCTCTGGACGTTCTTGAGCGCATTCTCGTACGCCTGTCTCCTCCTCGTGAGCATCGTGTACATTGCGGTGTACCTCGCCGGTTCATTTCTCCTCGACCCACGCATTACCGGCATCGCGGTGGTATTCGGAATCGCTGCGATGGTCGGCCTCCGACATTGGGTTGGTCTCGCGGGTGTGCACTCGATCCAATTCTCGGGAGAAAATGTCCGATTTCAGGATCAGCTCATCGAATTCCTCCAACACTTCAAGTACCTGAAAGCGACGGCGCGATTTCCAATGATGGAGCAACGACTTCGGACGATCATCGAACGGATGACGCATTCGCAGTACCGAATGGGTGTCGTCGGTGCGACGATGGCGGCGCTGCCGGAGCCGTTCGCCATCCTCGTCCTCATCGCGCTCCTCTACGGGAGCGTCGTGCTCATTGGAAATCCATTCGCCACCACTGCAGTGCTCGCGTTGCTCCTCTACCGGACGCTCATGCGCATTCTGGTCCTCCAGTCGAGTTGGCAGAAGTTCGTGGGATGCAGCGGTTCGCTCCGGACGGTGCAGGATGCGCTCACGGCCGCAGCGGCACATCCGGAGCCGCGCGGCGCGGTGCGCGTGGAGACGGTTGCGCGCGAGATTTGTTTTGAGGACGTCCATTTTTCGTACGGCGACCGTCCTGCGCTTGCGGGCGTTTCGCTCCGATTCCCGGCACGGCGGACCGTCGCGCTCGTTGGCCCCTCCGGTGGCGGCAAGTCCACGATCGTGGATATCCTCACCGGCGTCCTCATACCCTCCGCGGGACGCGTTGCGATTGACGAAACCGACTACCGCGTGCTCGATCGCGATTCGCTCCGCGCGATGGTGGGGTACGTCGCGCAGGAGATCGTCATGTTCAACGATACGGTTGCACAGAACATTGCGTTCTGGTCGGCGACGAATGACACTGATCTCCGTCGGCGCGCGCGCGACGCGTCGTGCGATTTCATTGATCGGCTCCCCGGACAATTTTCCGAGCCAGTTGGTGATCGCGGTATCGCGCTCTCCGTCGGCCAGCGCCAGCGCATCGCGATTGCGCGGGAGCTGTTTCGCGATCCGCAGATTCTCATTTTCGACGAGGCGACAAGCGCGCTCGATTCCGAATCCGAGGAGATCATCCGACAGCACATTGAGCGACTCTCGGGGAAGCGGACGATCGTGCTCATCGCCCATCGCCTCTCCACCATCCGGCGTGCTGACTACGTGTACGTCATTGACGGGGGGCGTGTCGTCGAGGAGGGAACATTCGATGTGCTCGCCGGGAACACGGCATCGAAATTCCACTCCATGTGCGCGCTCCAGACGCTCTCCACACAGTGATCCCGCGGTGTGACGTTCGCCTCGCGGCGCCTGAGGATGCCGCGGCGTGGGATGTGTTTGCCGACGTGCATGCGTCGGTACCAGCGCTTGTTTCCTTTGGTTGGTGCGATGCCATCGCGTCCGTGTATGGCATCCCGGTGTTACGGTTCCTCGCGACCGACCGCGCGGGTGCGATCGTCGGTTGCTGTCCGGCGTACGTTGCCAGAGATGGCGTGCTCTACTCGTTTCGGTACGGGCTCGTTGCTATGGATGATGCGGTTGCGGCGGCGTTGCTCGCTGCGGTGCGATCGGAGGCGGACGCGCGTCGTATCCCTGCGGCACTGGTGACGTCCGGGCCGGTGCATTTTGCGGTTGCCGGTGCGACGCGAGAGAAGGAGACCGTCGTGATGCCCATCGCGGCCTCGGGGGGGGAGATGTGGAGCGCACTGCGGAACAAGACGCGGAACATGATTCGCCGCGCCGAGCGGTCCGGCTGCACGGTGCGCGCGGGGCGCGCGGGAGACCTTGACGCGTTCTATCGATGCTACGCGCGGCGGATGCTCGCGAAGGGTGTGCCGATTCACTCCCGGGAGTTCTTCGCGATGGTGCTCGCCGCGCGTCCGCACGACACGGAGCTTCACATTGTGGAGCGCGACGGCGCGATCATCGCGGGTATGTTCCTCTGTGTCGGGCCGCGTCGTGCAGTCTACCCGTTTGCCGCGGCGCTCCCGGGGAGCGATGCGTACGCGCCGATGCAGCTCCTCATGTGGGAAGCGCTCCGCCGATGCGTCGCGCGCAGGATTCCGCTTCTCGATATGGGTGAGTCGTCAGTCAGCGGCAGCGTCCACGCATCAAAGGTGCACTTCGGCGGCGTTGCGGAACCGATGACCTACTACGCCATGGCCTGCAGCGTGACGCCGGAGCGTTCGATTGCGCAGCGGGCGCATGCTGCGGCAATGAGCGCGGCGTGCATCGGCATGCGCATCCTCCCTGCCCCGTTCAGCACGCGGCTCGGCGTGGCAGTGAAGAAGTGCGGGCGATTGGTATGACCACCGCACCATTTCGCATCGCGGTATTCGGGAATCGCGGATATGCATCTGCACTCTTGACGCATCTCCTTGCTCGTGGGGAGAAGATTTGTGCAGTGGTGACGCGATTCGACTCCGTCACTCCGGTGATGATCCGCGTGGCGCAGCGTCTCCGCGCCGCATGGTGGGGCCGTGCGCTGGCATGCAGCGATCCATTCGACGCCTACGATTCACCTGCGACGATTGCGCGTGCCCACGATATTCCGGTGCTCGCTGCGGACACCATCCGAATGCCAACGTGCGCAGGCACGCTGCGCGCGTGCGCGCCCGATCTCGTGTTCGTTGCTGGGTTCCATCGCAAGATTCCATCATCGGTAATCGCAGTACCGGTACGCGGGATGGTGAATCTCCATCCGGCGCTCCTCCCAAAACATCGCGGCGGCACGCCTAATCGCTGGGTCGTGCGGCTGGGAGAACGGGAAACCGGCGTGACCGCGCACCTCGTCACCGCGGCGTTCGATGCAGGAGATATCCTGACGCGAGAGCGCGTTACAGTTGCAGCAGACGCAACGTGGGGCGATGTGGAGATTCAGGTCATCCGCGCGGTCATTGCGACGGCAGATCGTGTACTCGCTGCGGCGCGTGTCGGTGTGCTGCGCGGGATCCCGCAGGAAGAGCATGCGTCAACATACGATCCGCCTTACCACGGTGCGCACCAGCACATCGCGTGGACCGACACAGGAGCGAGCATTCGTCGCACCTGCTACGCGATTCGTCCGAAGAGCGGCGGCATCACTTCGTGTCGTGGCCATGCCCTCATCGTGTGGGATGGCGAAGCGGTATCCGTAGCGCGACATCCCGTGGCGCCCGGGACCGTGCTCACCATTGATGATGCGGGGTGTCCCGTCGTTGCGTGCGGTGACGGTGCATTCCGCATCATCGCGTGCGTATCTCGAGGTCGTATTATTCCTGCTAGGCGCATGGTCCGGTCGCTCCGCATGCGTCCTGGCGATCGGCTCGATACGTAGTGTGTCAATCTTTCATCGCCTCTTCTCCCAGCGTGCTTCTCGCGCCGCGTACCAATTCCTCCTGGAGGACTGGACGCGCATTCGCGACCTCGATGCGCTCAGCAGCGTCCTCTCGACGCAGCGGTTCTCGGGGCAGCGTACGCCCCTCGTGCGCGGCGGCCCCACGGCGGAGCGCACCCTCGTTTTCTCGCCGCACCCGGATGATGATACGTTCGGCTGCGGCGGCGCGCTCCTCCACGCGCGGCGCAACGGAGCGACCGTGCACGTGGTCTACGTGACGTCTGGGGAACGCGATGGATTGGGAGGCGATATCCGAGAGGGGGAAGCGCGCCGAGTCGCTACCGCGCTCGGTGCGACGGTCGAGTTCTGGCACTACCCGACGCGCAGCATCCCCATCGGGACGGAGAGCGTCGAGCGCATGCGCCACACCATCGCGGTGCAGCGGCCCGGCGCGATCTTCCTTCCGTTCCTCGCGGATGATCACCCGGATCACCGGCGTGTCGCCGAGCTCTTCGCGTCCGCCTTCCACGATGCGCCCGCACCGGACGCTGAGGTCTGGGCGTACCAGGTGTACTCGACTGTGCTCCTGAACGTCGTCATGGACGTGACGGACGTCATGGAGGAGAAGCTCCAGCTCGTTCGCATGTGGGAGAGTGAGATGGCGCACCGCGACTGGGTCCACTACATTCACGGTCTCAACGCATTCAACAGTCGTTCCCTCCGGACGAAGGAACCGCGGTACGCTGAGCACTACTTCGTGGTGCCGGCACACGAGTACATCGCGCTCTGTGGGCAGTACTTCCCGGGGGTTGCAGCGCGGTAGGATCGTACGCTACGCTGCGGGCACATGCCCACCACGCTCTCCGTTATCATTCCGGTGTACAATGAGACGAAGACGATCCGTTCGATCATCGACCTCGTGCGGTCCGTGGACCTCGGGGGTATCGGGAAGGAGATGATCGTGGTGGATGACTGCTCGACTGATGGGACGCGCGAGGTGCTCCAGTCCATGACGGGATCAGACCTCCGCGTGATCCTCCACGAGCGGAATCGCGGGAAGGGCGCCGCGCTCCGGACGGGCTTCGCGGCTGCGACCGGCGACTACCTCGTCGTCCAGGACGCGGACCTCGAGTACGACCCGCATGACTATCCGCTCCTCCTTGCGCCGCTCGTTGCGGGGAAGGCGGATGTCGTGTACGGATCGCGGTACCTCGGGAACCGCCCGCGGCCGGTCGTGCGGTTCTGGCACTCGTTTGTGAATCGCATCATCACGCTGGCAGCAAACGTGACGACGAACCTCGCGCTCACCGACGTCGCGACGTGCTACAAGGCGTTCACGAGGGATGCGATGGCGCGGATTCTCCCACGCCTTTCTGCCGAGCGGTTCGATATCGAAGTCGACATCACCGCACGGGTCGCGAAAGAGCGACTGCGGCTTTACGAAGTTGGTATCTCGTATGTCGGACGGAGCTACGCGGACGGGAAGAAAATCGGCGTGAAGGACGGCATCGAGTTCCTCTGGGCCATGGTGAAGTACAACTAGTTTCGTTCATGAATCTATGCATGATTCCTCCCCCTGGTTTGGTAAGCGCGTCCTCGTGACTGGCGGTGATGGATTCGTTGCGTCCCACCTCGTGACGGCGCTCCAGCAGCGCGGTGCGGTGGTCGTCGTGACCGTTCGGCACCAACGGCCGGTGCGGACGCTTGACCTCATTCGGACCGCTGCAGACGCAGGGCTCCCGTCCCCGGACGTGGAGATGTGTGATCTCCTCCACTTCGATACGCTCCGCCGCGTGTGCGACCGTCACCAGATCGACACGATCTTCCACCTCGCCGCATCTGCGATCGTGAGCGATGCGGCGAACTCGCCGGTATCCACCATCGAGAACAACGTCATGGGGACGCTGAACATCCTCGAAGTCGCGCGCATCAACAAAGTTCCGCGCGTGCTCGTCGTCTCATCAGATAAGTCGTACGGAGACCACGCGGACGACACGCGTGAGGGGCTCCCGTACCGCGAGGACTACGCACTCCGCGGGCTCGATGTGTACTCCGCCTCGAAGGTGTGCGGGGACATGCTCGCGCAGACGTACGCGTACCAGTTCAAGGTGCCGGTGCTCGTCGCGCGCGCGTGCAACATCTACGGTCCGGGCGACCTCAACTTCTCTCGGCTCATCCCGAAGACGATCATGTGCCTGCTGGCGGGGCAAGCGCCAATCATCAACCTCGGGAACGAGCGCGTGCTCCGGGAGTTCATGTATGTGTCCGACATCGTGGCCGCGTACCTCCTCCTCATGGAGCGCATTGCGGCGTACTACGGGACGGAGCATGCGCACATGCCGGCGACGGGTCGCGCGACGTACGGATGGCCGGCGTTCAGCGTCGGGAACTACATCCCTGAGGAGCTCCGCACCCTCTCGCGGTGCGAGAGCATTCGGAGCGTGGTCTCCATCATTGACCTCCTCCGTCGGAACGTGCGCGATATTGCACCCGTCACCCGCGCGAAGCCCGCGAATTTCATCGAGATTCCGGATCAATTCCTCGATTCCTCAAAACTCCGTGCGCTCGGATTTCGACCGCGCGTTCGGTTCGAGGAGGGGATGGACCGGTCCATCGCGTGGTACCGCGGCAACGAGGAATACCTGCGGCCACTCGCGTTCCGGTACATGGCCGGTCAGGACCTCGCCGCAGCGCCCGTCGAGGCGGTACGCGCACGAGCGCACGCGTGAGCGCACTCGACATGCACGGGTTGTATGAGTATCCGCGCTGCGTACCGTCGCAACCGATTCATCATCCTCCTCATTGGCGCCGTCGTCGTGGTCCACGGTGTGGCGTACGCGCACATCCTCCGGAACTTCCCTGCCATCGCGGATAGTGAGGACACGCAGTACTCGAGCATCGCGGAACACCTCGTCCGCGAGGGCGTGTACTCGGTCGGTGCGCGCGATGCGGCGGGACGCCTCCTTCCCACCGGAACGCAACCACCACTGTACCCGTTGCTCTACGCGGCGAGCTACCGGGTGTTCGGAATTGGGAGCGCCGCGCATGAGCCGATGCGCATCCTGCTCATGCTGGCGAACATTGGGGTCATCGTGGTGAGTTGGCGCATTGGGGCGCTCTTCAGTGCGCGTGCAGCGAATGCTGCCGCGCTGTTCGCTGCGCTCGATGGTACCGCATTCTACTTTGCGAACCACTACAACATTCCCGATACGCTCCTCGGATTGTTTATGTCGCTGTGGCTCCTGTTCTTCGTGCGGTTCCTCCGAGGGGGAGCGGCGGATCGCCACCTCTTCTTGGGTACGGTCTTCCTTGGATGTGCGATGATGACGAAGATCGCGCCATTCCTGCTCTGGGTACCGCTCGCGGTGTTCCTCGCGGCCTTCCTTTGGAGATCCGTCAAGTTGTCTCCTGCGGCGAAGGTGCGCATGTTCGGAGTGTTCGCGCTCGTCATCGTGGTGTTCTTCGGGGGATGGAAAGTACGGAATGCCATCGCAGTCGGCGGCAGCGTGTTCGCGAGCGGAGCGACGACGCTGCAGCAGAACGCCGCCTACCTCCTCATGCACCAGCAGGGTATCTCACGGCCCGCAGCGCGGGCACAACTCGCGGAGCGGTACTTTCCGCCAGAACTCATCGCACGTGGTGAAGTGGCGGTGGAGCGGGAGGGTGGACGAGCGGTGGCCCGAGTGATCCTCGGTTCCCCGATTGACTTCGCGATCGTCACGCTCCGCGCTATGCCGGGGTTCTTCTTCGGGACCTTCCCGCCGTACGTACTATTCAGTCGCGCAACGGCGGACGCACTCCAGGCGGCAGTCCAGGAAAGCCATGGGAACCGTGCGCTGCTGCCGCGCCTGTGGTCTGAGGGGCGGTTGGGCTACATCGGCATCTACGCACTCGCGAAACTCCACCTCCTGCTCTTGTACGGTGCTGCAGCCGTTGCTGCGGTGGTCTTCATCCGCCGTCGGGAATTCCGGTGGATCCTCGCGCTCTTCCTCCTCACCATCGCGTACACCGTTGCGGTGTCCGGCGCAGCGGCACAGGCGCGGTATCGGACCATGATCTTCCCGATCTTCTACGTCCTCGGCGGGTACGGAGTAGCGTACCTCTGGGAACGCTATCGGTTTCGACGGAACACCGCAATCGCACCATGAACGTGTATGGTTCCCGTCGCAGTCCTCTCGTTCCCGACCGCGTTCCCGCTCCGCATGGTGGAGCGGGATGGTGTTCGTATTCGACTCATCGGGAACCTCCACGGCGTCGCTGGTGATCCGATCGAAGTCCTGTGCGCGGCCGTGCTCTCCGATGGGTTGCTCCGTGACGCCGCAGAGCTGCGCGACGCACTCCGCGCGCTCCACGGGAACTTCGCGCTCATCGTGGAGGACCGGGGCGGTGGTGCCCTCGCGAGCGTGGACAAGATCAAGAGCTACCCGCTCTCCTATCGGATCGATCGCGACGATCTTCGTATTTCAGGGGATGCGCAGGCGCTGCGAATGGACCAAGACGTGCACAACGCCGGTGCGTTCCTCGAGTTCGCGATGGCGGGGTACGTGACCAATGGCGAGACGTTGTTCGAAGGCATCCGTCAGCTCCGTGGTGGTGAGTTCCTCGTTCGCGATCGCGTCGGTCGCACCCATGTCCACGAGTACTACCGCTTCTATGATCCAGTGAGCTCCACCGCATCCCCTCGCGACGCCATCGAGGAACTCCACGCGGTGACCGAGGGCATCTTCCGGCGGCTCATCGGGCGCCTCGATGGTCGAACGGCCCTCATCCCATTGAGCGGTGGGTACGATTCTCGGCTCGTCATTACCACGCTGAAGCACCTCGGGTACGATGCGATCCGCGCATTCTCGTACGGCATCCCGGGGAATTGTGAAGCGGCTGCTGCGCGGGTTATTGCGGAACGCCTCGGCGTGCCATGGACGTTCGTGCCGTACACGCGTGCGTTCGGACGAGCGATGTACCGCACCGACGAGCGCGAACGATACTACTCGTTCGTGCACCAACTCTCGGTCAGCCCGACGATGACGGATTTCTATGCATTCTGCGATCTCGCGCGTCGGCACGCGCTCCCACGTGATACGGTGGTCATCAATGGGCAGACCGGCGACTTCATCAGCGGGGGGCACGTCCCGACCTCGCTCGCGGGTGCGTTCATCGATCGCCGCATGTGGCTCGACGCGATCCTCGCGAAGCACCACTCGCTCTGGACACAACTCCGGACACCGGAACACGATGCGGAGATGCGCGAGCGCGTACGGCGTTCCTTCGTGGAAGCAATTCCCGAGCGTATGGAGCGCGAGGAAGCCATGAAACGGTACGAGGAGTGGGAGTGGCGCGCGCGACAGTGCGAGCTTGTGATCCCCGGACAGCGAGTGTACGATTTCTTCGGACTCCCGTGGGAGCTGCCACTGTGGGACGATGCGTACCTCGCCTTCTGGTCGCGTGTGCTATTTGATGCGAAGTTTCGGCAATCGCTCTACCTCGAGTATCTGCGCACGCACGATCCGTCCGGCGTGTTCCAAACACCATTCCGCCGGTACACGCCGCCATGGACGGTGCACCTCCTCAGCGAGGCACTCCGTCCTTTCGGGAGTACCGGAGACGCCTTTCGACGCCAGTACCTCATGTACTGGCAGAAGTACGCGTACTTCTACGCGATGTACCCGTACCGCGAGTACATCCGTTTCGCTCGCGATCATCGCAATCCGAGTTCATGTATTGCGCGAGAGGTCCTCGAGCGGGTGCATGGCCAGTCGCTCGCCTCGTTGGGGTAGTCCATGGCGGCAATTATGCGACGCGTTTGCGTACTCCACGAGCGAATGTACAGTCAGAACGGTGCGGCATTTTTGTTTCCGCTCCACTATCATGCGCGCGGGCTGCGGGAGCGCGGCGTTGCGTTGACCTTTACGACGGATGCAGCGGTCGCGGGGAGGGATTGGGACGTGCTCTGCGTGAGTAGTCGGTTCTTCATGTCCTGGTGGAGCGAGCGTGGGACGTCGTCCGTGACGTCGTTCCTCGGATGTATCCGGAGCCGCGTGTCGAGGATCATCTGGTTCGACATCACCGATAGCACGGGTACGGCGCAGTTCGCCGTCCTCCCGTACGTCGATCGGTACTGTAAAGGCCAAGTGCTCCGTGATCGAATGCGTTATCGGCAGCAGTACATCGGTGCTCGGGTGTTCACCGATTACTACGCGCGATCGTTCGACGTCCGCGAGACCCCGGATGAGGAGCATCTCAACCTCATTCCATCGATTGCGGATCTGGAGAAGGTCACTGCGAGTTGGCATTCGGGACTCGCGCACTACGGATTGTTCGGGCCGCAGCTCCATCGGTTCTGGTACCATGCTGGCGGCGCGGTTCCTCGGTGGTACCCGCACGAGTGGACATCCCCGGGAACTCCAAGGAGCATATTCCTCAGCTGTCGTATCGGGACCCATCATCACCGGCGATCCGTCGCGCACTCGCGGAGCGAATTGTCCAAACGGCTCGCGTGGTACCTGCGAACGGACAAGGTGTCACGACGCGAGTTTTTTTCGGAAATGCAGCGTGCGCGGGCAGTCGTGTCGCCCTTCGGGCTCGGCGAGATCACCCTTCGGGATTTCGAAGCGATCATCTGCGGTGCGGCGACATTGAAGCAGGACATGGCGCACGTCGAGACGTGGCCGAACCTCTGGATTCCCGAGGAGACGTACATTCCGTTCGCGTGGGATTTTTCCGATCTCGATGAGCGCGTCGCGACGGTGCTCCACGATCCAGTTCGGATGGTCGGCGTCGCCACGCGCGCGCAAGAGGCCTACCGTCGCGCGCTCTGCTCACCGGAGGGCCACGCGGAGTTTTGTGAACGCTTCGTGAACCTTGCCACATGGCAAGCACCATTTGTTTCCTCGACCACGGGAGTTCGGGAGGCGGCTCCTTCGAGAGCATCGCTTCACTCGTGATGCACCTCGATCGCGCGCGGTACGCGCCGGTTGTCATCGCGGCGAACGCCGTTCCCGCGCTCGATCGGATGCGTGCGGCCGGTATTCCCGTTGCGCTTTTCCGCGACCCCGTCTACTCGACCGCTTCGTCTGCGGTGGTGCGGAGCGGAACTGTTCGAGCACTCGCCCTCGCGCGTCGCGTCGCGCCGATGCTCGCACTACGCGCGGAGGCGATCGCACACGCGACCGCAGTTCGCGCACTCACGCGCCTCCTCCGTGCGCACGGTGCCGCGCTCCTCCACACGAATAACCATCCGGTTCGTGATGCGTACGCGATCCGCGCGGCGCGCGCGATCGGCATCCCGGTCGTCGCGCACCTCCGATCGGTACGTACGGGAGCAATTCCGCCTGCACTCGCGGCGTGGTTGCGGAATGGGATCACGCACGCGATCGCGAATTCGGCGTACGCGCGTGATTGGTGGGTCGCAAGCGGCGTCGTTGCCGCGGATCGCGTCACCGTCATCCCGAATCCCGTCGCGTGCGACCCGGTGGCGCTGGTGGACGTGCGCGCGGCATGGGGGATCCCAGCGAGCGCGCCGGTCATTGGGTGCATCGCGCACTTCACATCCGGAAAGGGGCACGCGTTCCTCCTCGATGCGTTTGCGCTCCTCCGACATTGGATCCCAAACGTCGCGCTCCTGCTCGTGGGTGATGGTCCACTGCGCGCGCAGATCGCTACACGCGTACAGACGATCGGGATCGCGGACGCGGTGCGTTTTGTGGGATACCACGAGCGCGCCCGCGCGATCATTGCCGGGTGCGACGTCCTCGCGGTACCGTCAGAGACAGAGACCTTCGGCCGCGTCATCGTGGAGGCGATGGGAGTCGGGACACCGGTCGTGGCGACGCGGGTCGGCGGGATTCCCGAGATTGTACAAGATGAGGTGAATGGCCGCCTCGCCGCGTTTGGTGATGCCGAAGCGTTTGCCACCGCGCTCGCGCGCGTACTCCGCGACCCGGAGCTTGCTGCGCGGCTCCGCGCTGGCGGCCGGGCGACCGTGGCAACCGGGATGTTCGATCCCGCGGTGCACGCGACGCGCGTCGCGGCCGTGTACGAGCGCGTGCTGGCTCGAGTGCCCGTATGATTCCCGCAGTTCACCTCGCCCAAACAATCCGTCGCCGGTATCTCCCGCCGGACGCTGCGCCAATCCGAGCGGCGCGCGCTGCCGTCAGGTGGGCGCTCGCGCGCGCGTACCCACGCGGCGTGCCGGTGCGCATCGGAACATCTGGAACATTCCGTATCGTTCCCGAGCTCGCGGTGGGGTCGCTCGATTACGCCGCGTGGGGGAGCGGGAAGAATGCCGGGTTCGCTGCGTGGGTCGCGGCGTGCCGCGATGCGCACGTCGTCTTCGACATCGGCGCGCACATCGGACTCTACGCGCTCCCTGCGAGTCGCGTGCTCGCTCCCGGTGGTCACTGCTACGCCTTCGAGCCCGCCGCTGCAAATCGCGCGGCGTTGGAACGACATGCCGCGCTGAATGGCTGTGCAAACATCACGGTGGTACCCACGTTGGTGGGTGAGTGCGATGCGGATGCAGTGGAGTTCTATGAACAGCAGGACGTGGTCGGCATGAACGCACGGGCGGTGCGTACGAACGCGGATCGCTACCATGCGACCACGCGGCCGCAGGTGACGCTCGATGCGTTCTGCGCCGCGCGCGGCATCACCCCTGACGTCATCAAGATTGATGTCGAGGGTGCGGAGCTCCGTGTGTTCCGCGGCGGTCGTGCCACGTTCATGCGTGCGCGTCCCCGTATTTTTTTGAGTGTACACCCGAAGCACCTCCCGCTCCTCGGCGATTCCGTCGAGGTGCTCGCCGCGGAGATTGATGCGCTCGGCTATGATGTCCGCGATCCTGCGGGTCGCGCGGTCGCGTCGCTCGGACAGGATGAGGTGGTCCTCCACCCGCGAGTATCGTGATTTCCCCTATGCACCTTCGATCGGTGACAGCGCTCTGGACGGACTTCAAGCTCTCCGAGGGACCCCGTCATACCGCGAACGCTGTTCAGTACCTCTGGACGCGATACGTTCGTCAGCAGCCCGTGCTTCGACGGCGGGTCTTCGATTTCGAGCTCGATCTCGATCTCGCGGATCCCGGCATTGCAAAGACGCTCGCAATTTTCGGTAAGCGCGAACTCGAGCACCGGTGGATCCTCCAGCGCGTCCTCCGACCAGGCATGGTGGTCTGGGATTGCGGAGCGAATATCGGGTACTACGTGGTCATGGAGGCCCGTCTCATGGGTTCGACCGGGTTCGTGTACGCATGTGAGCCCGCACCGGAGAACATCACGTTCCTCCGTCGGAACGTTGCATTGAACAGCATCGCCGATCGCGTCGCGATCGAGGCGTGCGCCATCTCGAACCGCGATGGGACCGCGACGTTCCATCTCTCCGAGCTTTCGAACGTCCACACGCTCCACCCCACGTCCCATCGTACCGGGACGACCGTTGCCCGCATGAGCGGCCGCACCATTGAGGTCCCTACGTTCGATGTTCGCACGTTCCTCTCCGACAAGCGACCGGTGGATCTCGTCCGCATGGATATCGAGGGGCATGAGGTGGAGGTCTTCGAGGGCATCGTGCGGGCCGTCCGCGCCGATGCATTCTGCGGCATGATCCTCTTCGAGACGCACTTCCGTGCGTACGACGACGCGGCGCACTCCATGCGCACGCAGCTCCGTGCACTGTTCGCGCTGGGGTACCACGCGGCAGTACTCGCATCATCAGATGAGCGCAAGACGTCACTCCACGCCCTCGGGTACAAACCCGAGCAGACCATACGTACCGACGGAGCAACCCGCGGCCTGTATCGAGAGGTCCGCGCTGAAGATGCGGAGCGCGTCATCTGCGACCTCGGCGGAGTGCGGACCGTACTCCTCGATCGTGCATGAAGATCCTTATGGTCATCGGGCAGTTCCGTCCCACGATCGGTGGAGCGGAACGGCAGTGCGAGCTCCTCGCCCGCGCGCTCACCGCGCGCGGGGATGCCGTCACCGTACTCACCGTGCGTCCGGAGCGTGGTGTGGCGACCCATGAGGCGTACGGCGGTGTCACCGTGGAGCGTGTCGCGTACCCCATCGCGCGCATCGGTCGCGTGCGCATGGGATTCGGGTTCCTCGCGCCCGTCCTCCTCGGTTGGCGCGTGTGGAGACGGGCGAGGTCGTTCGACGTCATCCATGCGCACCAGGCACTCTGGCCCGCGTTCGTAGCAGGTGTCGCCGTGCGGTGGCGAGGGAAGCCGATCATGGTGAAGATCGGGAACAGCGGCGAGCGGTTTGACCTCGACGTCCTCCAGCAGACGCACTGGTACGGCGCGTTCGCACGCCGCTTCCTCCTCCGTCACGTCGATCGGTTCGTCGCGACGAGCCGTGCAGTGCACCGCGATCTCCTCCGCGTTGGTGTTCCCGCAGAGCGGATCACGGACATTCCGAACGGCGTCGAGCTTCCCATAGATCAATCAACTCGTTCGACCTCGACGGAGCTCCGCGCGGCGTTCGTCGGAACCCTCACACCGAAGAAGAACGTCGCGGCGCTCCTCGGGGCGATGGCGCGCCTCACGTCGGCGGAGCGTGCATGCATCACACTCGCGATCGTCGGTGACGGCCCGGAGCGTGCGGAACTCGAGCGGCGCGTCGCGGATCTCGGCATTGCCAATCGTGTGACGTTCCACGGAGCGGTTGCGGATACTGCGCCGGCACTCGCGGAAGCAGACCTCTTCGTCCTCCCCTCGCGCACCGAGGGCCTCTCGAACGCCGCACTCGAGGCGATGGCGAACGGCTGCGCGCTCCTCTTGAGTGATGCGGGTGGGAATCCCGATCTCGTTCCGGACGCCGTGCGCGAGGCAGGTCAGCCGTTCCTGCGCGGTGGAACCGGCATCCTCGTGGATCCCCAGTCACCGGATGCGATCGCCGCGGGACTCCAGTGGTTCCTCGCGCATCCGGATGAACGAAGGCGGATGGGGGAGCGTGCGCGGATGCTCGTCGCGGAGCAGTACGTGATCGAGCGCGTCGTGGAGCAGTGTGCGTCACTCTCCACGCAGCTCATGCGTCCGCGCATCGTTCACCTCCTCACGTTCCTCGATTCGCTCGGAGGCATGGAGCGGCAAGCGCTCCAACTCGCGGAGCGACTCCGTACGATGGGGTACCGGAGCTTCTTTATCACGAGCGTTCGTACGGACACCATGCGTCAGGAGCGGCTTCCGTTCATCGGAACGCGGTGGGGGTTTCGCATGTACCGCATTCCCTTCATTCGCGGGTGGCGTCGTTGGAATGCGGCGGCATATCTCATTGGGGCGGTCGCGCTTCTCCTCGTCCTTCGGAAGCGGTACGATGTCATCCACGCACACCAGCTCCAGACATCGGGCCTCGTCGCGAGCATTGCGCGTCACCTGCTGCCGAGCAAGCGCGTGATCGCGAAGAACGCGTGTAGCGGACTGTACGGTGATGTGGGGGAGCTCCATCGGCAATTCGGGAGGCGTGGCGTGACGCTCCTCCGGCACGGCATTGATCAGTTCGTTGGTGTCAGCGATGAGACGGCTGCGGAGATGCGCGCAGTGGGATGCGCGCCGATCGCACACATCCCGAACAGCGTCCGCACGGACCGCTTTGCACCACCGAGTGCGACAGAACGGGATCGTGCACGGCGAGCGGTCCTCGGGAGTGATCATGCGACGTCGCGCCTCGTCCTCTCCGTTGGCCGTCTCCACGCACAGAAGAACCTCACGACGCTCATTGATGCCATCGCAATGCTGTCGGAGGACGTCGTGCTCCTCCTTGTCGGAGACGGTCCGGAGCGAGTTGCGCTGGAGCGGTACCGCGTGCAGCGTGGCGTTGCGCGGCGCGTACGATTCACCGGTGTCGTGGAGGATGTCCTCCCGTACTACCACGCCGCGGATGTCTTCGTGATTGCGTCACGATCCGAGGGGATGCCGAACGCGGTTCTCGAGGCAATGGGATGCGGGCTCCCGATCATTGGGTCGAACATCCCACCGGTGCGTGCGCTCATCCGGCCAGACGTCGAGGGTATCCTGGTTGATCCTGATGATGTCGGGGGTTTCGCACGCGCCATTGCAGCGATCACCGTAGGAGATGCTGGGACGCAAACAATGGGACTGCACACGCGAGAGCGGGTGGTCCAGGAGTACGGTGCCGATCGAGTCACCGCGCGGTACGCGACGCTCTACACGACGATGATGGCATCGGAAGGCGTATGACTGCCCCGCAACGAATCATTGGAATCGTATGGGAGAGCGTCCATCGCGCGGGGGCGATGGTGTTCCATGATATTCAGGAGGTGTTCAATGATCGCGAGTATCGCTGGCTGCACGTGAGCACCCTTGTATACTTCGTACTGCTCCCGTTCAATGCGTTCGGCATCCCGCTCCCGGGACGGTTGCCGGTATTCGGAACGTCGGTGAAATATACCGAGCTCGCGTTGCTCCTCGTGATCCTCTTCACGATGCATGCGCTCGCGACGCGCCGTCTTCGCATCATCCACGCCCCCATCCTCTACGCGCTGCTCCTCCTGAACGCCGTCGCGCAGTTCATCGCATTCCCCATCGCGAGCGATCGTGCGTTGCTGCTCCAAGTCGGCATCGCCGTTGCGCGGTACAGCTTCCTCGTCTTCCTCCTCGTGAACGTCCTTCGGTCGGATCGGCTCATCCGTTCGGTATTGAGCGCAATGGGGATCTCGTGCCTCGCGATCATTACAGTGACGTACTCGAAGTTCCTTTCCCATAGTTATGCGTCTCCCGGACAGTCCTGGTTACTCGAGATAACCGAGTTCATCGGGAGGTCCACCGTGCACGTCCTTGCTTACGCCCTCATTTTTTTTGGCGCTGGACTCGTGTACCTCTTCGTGCGGGAGCAACGTCATCGGTGGGTGAGTATTGTGCTGTTCGTCATCCTCGCGCTCTGGACCCAGCTCGTGTTCTTTGCATTCGTGAAAGTTGGACAGATCGTGCTGCTCACATTCCTCTGCCTTCTCATGCTCACGACGATTCGTACGCAACGATGGAGGGCGGTGCTCCTCCTCGGCATGTTCTTCGTCGTCTCCTGGTATCGGTACAATCTCATTGAGATTCAGAACACCGCGCGTACGTTGCTGTCGTGGCGCACCACATACGCCCTCACAGTTGCCGATCGTCCTCCATCTCCAGTGACCGGAGACGCGATCGCTGCGGGCCTCGTTGCGCAGGAGGATCGTGTGGTGGCCCTCGCATCATTCCTGCGCGCGTTTGTTCCCGAAGCGGCATCACCGTCGACCGCCCGCGCGACTTCGGAGCGCGTTCCGGTGACGATATCTTCTGCATCGCCCCCTCCCCCTCCCCCGACGGTTCCACCTCCCCCTCCCCCGACGGTTCCACCAGTGGATCCGTTCTACACCAATCAGAACCTCGCGCGGCTGAATTGGGTGCCATCACGCGTCGAGAGTTCGTTCAGTATACGGAGGCGCGGCATCGCCGTCGGGTGGGTGGTGGGCCGAACGTATCCGTTGACCGGTATCGGTGCGGGGCAGCTGAAAGATAAGCGGATATTCGATACATTTGCTGAACAGGTTCGGCGCGAGGCGCAGAGCGCTGCAGCGGCTCGTCACTTGAAAGCTCGTATTTTCGTCGACGAAGAGGTTCCGGCTGGAGACATGGATAAGGGCATCTTCAATATCTTTATGAACGCGTGGGCCGAGACCGGCGCGCTCGGCCTCATTGCGATTGCCGGACTCCTCGTGGTGGTGATGGTTCGTGGACTCGCTGCGCTTTGGAGGACGCGGCGTAGTCGCGTGGTCCTTCCCATCGTCGTGCTCTTCCCGCTCTTCCTGGCGCTCGTCCTCTACCACCAGACCGTGTACCTTTGGGTCCACCCGTGGTTTTGGAGTGCGCTCGCGCTGACGTACGCTGCGGCGCGCGTTGCGAATGATGGAGAGGTTGTCCGTGCGTCGACGTAGTATGGCACGCGTCCTCATCACCGGCGGCGCGGGATACCTCGGCGGGGCGCTGACGGATGTACTCCGGACGAGCGATCACGAGGTGCGCGTCTACGACGTGCTGCTCTACGAGGAGTCATACCGCAAGGATGTGCCGTTCGTGTACGGAGATGTTCGCGACTACGCGCAACTCCAGCCGCACCTTGACTGGGCGGATGCAGTGGTCTGGCTCGCGGCGCTCGTCGGCGATCCCGCGTGCGCGCTCAACGAACGGCTCACGATGGATGTGAACGTCCATGCGCTGCGGTACGCCGCGGAGCACTCCCACGGCAAGCTCTTGGTGATGTCGTCATGTTCCGTGTACGGCGCGACGGAGCGTGATGATGAGCTCCACGAGGGGTCGCCGCTCCATCCGCTCTCGCTCTACGCGAAGACGAAGATTTGGGGCGAGGAGCTCCTCGCGCGTCGTCCGAACGTGCTCCAATTCCGGCTGGGGACGCTCTACGGCGTCGGCGATACACACGCGCGGATTCGGTTCGACCTCGTCGTGAACACGCTCACGATGCGCGCCGCGCTCCATAGGAAGATGAGCGTGTTCGGTGGGCAGCAGTTCCGGCCGTTCGTCCACGTGAAGGACATCGCGCAGCTCATCGCGCAGGAGCTTACGACACCATCCGCGGGTACATACAACGCGCATGCGGAGAACTGCACCATCCACGATCTCGCGGATCGCATCCATCACCACTTCCCCCATGCGGTCGTCGAGCGATCGTCGGTGATGACGCAGGACAACCGCAACTACCGCACAACGAGCGCGAAGGCGCAGCGCGATCTCGGGTTTCGTCCGGAGCGCCGCATCGAGGACGGCATCATCGAGCTCAAGGCGCTCCTCGAGGAGGGACGGATCAAGAATTCATTTGTCACTCGATTCTCGAATTACCTGTACTTGAAACCACTCCTCCAGGAATACGAGATGCCATTCGGCCGCGTGCAGACCGGAGCGCGCGTATGAAGATCCCGCCGCTGCTTGAAGCTTGCAGCTGTCGGCTTGCGGCTTTCTATGAATGAAGTGTCCATCGTGATCCCGTGCACGACGTCCACGGAGGTTCTCCCGTCGTTCCTCGATCAGCTCGCGGCGTATCTCATGGCGAACCCGAGCGATACGGACGTGATCGTCGTCGCGAATGATGAGGATCCGCATCGCGACACGATCGTCCGCTTTATGCGCGAGCGATACCCATGGGTGCAGTTCACGCTCCTCGAGCGCCTCGGTGCTGCGCGACGGTTCGGTGCGCTCGCACGGTTCGGCATTGCGTATTCGACGAGCCGGTACATCGCACTCGTGTCCCCCTACGCGGAGGATGACCTTGGCGCGCTCCCGAAGATGCTCGCCGCGCTCCACGCCGGCGCACACGTTGCGCAGGCAACACGGTACACGCGGTCGGAAGATGCGCGCGCGCTCTCATGGCAGTTCCGTGCATACCAGAAACTCTACCGCGCGCTCGTGCGGTTCCTCCTCGGACACACCGTGACCGATTCCACGTACGGGTATAAGATGTTTGACCGCGTGTACGTCCAAGCGCTCGGGTTAACCCAGAATGGGTACGCAATTTGTCCAGAGATCACTCTGAAGGGGCTCCTCGGAGGCGGGCGCGTCGCGTACGTTCCTACCATGCCGCAACCATCGAGTGCGGGCGATTTCCGACTACTGCGCGACGGCCCAGCGTACGCATGGGTGCTCGTTCGCGGGCTCGGACACCGGGTCGGCATCCCGTGGTTTTGAATGACGAGCACACCCGGGCACGGACCGCCTGCGGGTGTGGGGGGTATTGCGGTGCGCCGGTGCCCTTGATTCGATGGTGGATATGAGAAAGAAGGCGCTTATCACTGGTGTCACTGGCCAAGACGGAAGCTACCTCGCGGAGCTGTTGCTCGCCAAGGGGTATGAGGTGCATGGCACCATTCGTCGTTCGAGTACGAACAATGCGGAGCGCATCGCGCATCTTGTCGCAGATCCGCACTCGCCGACGACGCGATTTTTCTTGCACTACGCAGATCTCGCGGATTCTAATGCACTCCAACGACTCATCCAAACGATTCGTCCCGAAGAGGTGTACAATATCGGCGCGCAGGCGCACGTCCGTGTGAGTTTTGACGTTCCAGAGTTCACGGGAGACGTCACCGGGCTCGGCGCCATTCGGTTGCTCGAGGCGATTAGGCAGAGCGGGTTGAATTGTCGATTCTACCAAGCGTCGAGCAGTGAGATGTTCGGCGATTCGACCGATCTCCCCATCACCGAACGGACGCCATTCCATCCCGCAAGTCCCTATGGTGCCGCAAAGGCGTTCGCGCACCATGTGACGGTGAATTACCGTGAGGCGTACGGCATGTACGCGTGCGGTGGCATCCTCTTCAATCACGAGTCCCCGCGCCGGGGTGAGACGTATGTCACCCGGAAGATTACGCAGGCGATCTATCGCATCAAGGCGGGGGTGCAGCAGAAGCTCTACCTTGGGAACCTCGACGCGAAACGCGACTGGGGGTACGCGAGAGAGTACGTCGAGGCGATGTGGCTCATGCTCCAGCAGGACGAGCCGGATGACTACGTCATCGCAACGGGCGAGGCGCACTCCGTTCGTGAGTTCATCCATGAGGCGTTCACGTACGCGGGGCTCGATCCAGAACACTACATCGCCTTTGACCCACGCGAGCTGCGCCCGAAGGAAATCCCGTATCTCGTCGGTGATGCATCGAAAGCGAGAGCGAAGCTCGGATGGCAACCGCAGACGACGTTCCGTGCGCTCGTGCGTATGATGGTGGATGCGGAGGGGAAGGCGTTTGCCCTTCGTCCTGCGGAGGGGTCGCGTTCAGCGGCTGCGGTGTATCAATGAAGCATTCGGATCGCGTTGTTCGAGTCGCTCGTTTCGGAACATCCGCTCACGGGGGAAACAGGAGAGGAGCACACCATGGAACAGGACCGTCGTTGTACCGTGATGCCGCTTCCCGTCGTCCACATTGATGCGCGACGGACGATCGTTGAGGTCGAGCTCCCCGCGCCCTTTACGGTTGCGCGCGTGAACGAGATCACATGTACCGATCGTGTCGTGGCGGACATGGCGCTCGGACGTCATGCCCATGCGACCACGACGGAGTGGTTCATGCTCGCACACGGTGGGTTCGCGAGGTTCGTGGTGGGGGGTGGGCGCGGAGGAGCAGGTACACGAGCAACTCCGCGCGCTATGCCTCATCGAATGTCCCGCGGGAGTCCCGCACACGTTCTTCGGCCCGGAGCCGGGGACGATCCTCATCACCCTCGCCGATCGGCCGTACGATGCGCGGGACACCATCCCCGCGCCAGGACACGGCGACGCGCGAGCGGTGTCGTGAGCACCGTTCCAAGCGAAGAGTGGAGTCGTAGAGGCGCGTCGCGATGTCCATCGGGGCGCGTTTTTTTGTTCGGGTTGCAAGCGGGGTATTTGGTTTCGTGGGCGCATTGACCGTTCATATCCCGCATGGGACACTGGGATTCGATACGTTTGGTGATAGATATGCTTGATCTCAAGCGTAAGCGCATCCTCCTCACCGGTGGTACCGGGTTTCTCGGTGGTGCCGTGCACCGCCGCCTCCTCGCGATCGGCGTCCCACCCGCACAGATCACCGTTCCACGTTCGGCGGTGCATGACCTCCGTCGATGGGAGACGTGTGTGGACGTCGTGCGTGACCACGATGTCGTGCTCCACCTCGCGGCGAACGTCGGAGGGATTGGGTACAACGTCGCGCATCCCGGGCAACTGTTCTACGACAACGCCATCATGGGGCTCCAGCTCATGGAGGCGGCGCGTCATGCGAGTGTCGAGCGGTTCATCGTCGTGGGTACGACGTGCGAGTACCCGGAGCATACTCCCATTCCACTGCGGGAGGAATCCCTTTGGGATGGGTATCCTGCTCCAGCGACTGCACCGTACGGTCTCGCGAAGAAGATGCTCCTCGTCCAAGCGGAAGCGTACCGGCGCGAGTACGGGTTCCACGCCATCCATCTCCTGCCGGTCAACCTCTACGGTCCTGGTGATCACTTCGATCCCGAGCGATCGCACGTCGTCCCCGCGCTCATCCGGAAAATCACGGATGCCAAGCAGCAGGGAGACGATGCGGTGTCTGTATGGGGGAGTGGGCAAGCGACTCGTGAATTCCTGTACGTGGAGGATGCGGCTGAGGGCATTGTGCTCGCGACGGAACGTTACGACGATCCCGCACCGATGAATCTGGGGACCGGAATGGAAACGACCATCGAAACACTCGTCCGAACCATCTGTTCCATCATGGGGTTCACGGGCACCATCCAATGGGATGCGTCGAAACCGGAAGGATTCCCACGCCGATGCCTCGATGCGACTCGTGCACAGCGCGAGTGCGGCTTTGTCGCCCGCACGTTGCTTGCGGATGGCCTCCGGGCAACAATCGCGTGGTATGAAGCCAACGCGCGCGTGGCGAACGTATGAGCGACGCACCGCAGTCGCGGAAAGCACAGCTTCGTGCGCATTTCGATGCGATCGCGCCAGAGCTTCCACGATGGAATCGCCGGAATGCGTACTACTACCATGGGCTCACGCGGCTCCTCCGGACGTTCATCCCGAAGGGGAGCACCGTTTGCGAGGTTGGGTGTGGAACCGCAGAACTCCTCCACACAGTGGAGCCGAAGGTTGGCGCGGGCATTGATTGCTCGCCAACGGTCGTGCGGCTCGCACGGGAGCGATACCCCCATCTTGAGTTCTACGAGGGCGATATTGACGTGGTCTCGCCAATTACGAAGGCGTTCGACTACGTCATCCTCTCCGACCTCGTGGGGTACCTCGACGACATTCACGCGTCGTTCAAGAACATCCACGCGCTCTGTGATGAGCGCACGCGCGTCATCGTGACGAAGTACAATCGCCTCTGGTCCCCGATCCTCACGCTCGCAGCATCGCTCCGGCTCAAGCAGCCACACCCATTCCTGAACTGGATTGGACACCACGACGTGGTGCGACTGCTCCAGCTCGCGGATTTCGAGATCATCCAGCACGGGAGACGGACGCTCTTCCCGAAGTACATTCCGTGGTTCAGCGCCTTCGCCAATCGCGTGCTCGCTCCGCTTCCGATCATCAATCGGTTCTGCGTCATCGAGTACGTCATGTGTCGGCTGCGACCCCGCCATTCGGCGGGAGCGCGATTTCGAGTGAGCGTCATCATCCCCGCACGGAACGAGCGCGGGAACATCGAGCAGATCGTGCAACGCGTGCCGGCGCTGGGGAGCGCGACCGAGATCCTCTTCGTGGAGGGGCACTCCACAGATGGAACACGGGAAGAGATTCAGCGCGTCGTCGCGGAGTACGCGGGGAAACGGAACGTGCGCTGCGTGGTGCAGGGTGGACGAGGAAAATGGGACGCAGTCCGGACGGGCTTCGCGCAAGCGAACGGAGACATCCTCATGGTGCTCGATGCAGATGCGAGCGTCGATCCCGCAGCGCTGCGTACATTCTACGACACCATCAGTACACGGCGCGGCGAATTCTTGTACGGCTCGCGGCTTATCTACCCCATGGAGCGCGGCGCGATGCAGCCCCTTAATGTCTTTATGAACCGTCGTTTTGGTTCGGCGGTTGCTCGCGTGACGGGACAGCACGCAACCGATGCATTCTGCGGAACAAAAGTGCTCTTTCAGCGCGACTTCGAGCGCATGTCGATCCCATCGAAGCTGGCGCAGCTCGATCGCTACGGTGATCTCGCGCTCTTCTTCGGCGCGGCGGCGCTGAGCTTGAAGATGGTCGAGGTACCCGTGCACTACCTCGCGCGGACATTCGGTGAGTCGAAGATGCTTCGGTTTCGAGAAGGGTGGCGGTTCACCCGTGCGGTCATGCGCATGTGGTGGGATCTCCGTTCGTGAGGAATGTCCAGTATGGACGCACGGCGAATCGCACCACTTCTCCGAGCGACGTGGAGACCCAGCACCTTGTTCTGGGCGTGCGTCGTGCTCGTCTGGGGCCTTCTGTTCGTGTTTTGGTTGAAGAACTATGGCCAAGAGTTGCTCTCTCACGCTGGGGGTTCCCTTTCTTACGTCGAAGCTGCTCGCCACCTCTATTACGACAGACTTTTTTCTGTTGGCGAAGTGAGCGAGACAGGCGCGTTGCTCTCGACCTCGCGTTTCCCGCCGGTGTATCCCTTCATGCTCTTCTCGAGCTTCCTCGTGTTTGGGGATACCACGCTCGCGCTCGATGTCGTGCGGTTTATGACATGGTGCATGGCTATTGGAGTGGTGTACTTTACCTATCGCATCGGTCGCCTGTGGGGTCCGGGCCTCGGATACGCCGCAGCGCTCTTGGCGGCACTGGACGTCTACATGATTTCCGTTGCCATGAATTATGACACCCCGGATTTCGTGGCTGCCTTCTTCAGTACGATGGGTATTTTCTATCTCATGCGATACCTCAAGGCGCAACAGTTCATTTCTGGCGTGCTGCTTTCCGCGCTCTGGCTTGGGGTGGGCACATGGACGAAGGTTTCCGTGTACTTGCTTTGGGTGCCCCTCCTTTTCATACTCGCGCTGTATCTCTTGCGGAATGGTGCACTCTCGCGCCGTACGAAGCTGCTGCACGTTGGTATCTTTTTCGCGATCGTGTTTGCCTTTTTTGGCGGTTGGAAAGTGAGGAATTGGTATGTGGTGGGCACTTCTTCATTCAGTTCGCAATCCGGTGAGGTGATGCTGCAGTACCATGCGGCGCATACCCTTGCCCGCATTCGAGGGGTCTCGAATCTGGAGATCGAACAGGAAATGGCCGCCGTCCTTCCACCGAATGCCGCCGAGCGTGCATCTGTAGCGGAGAAGAGCGATTACCAATATGCGGTGGGGCGCAGGATTGTACTCGATCATCCATTCACGTATCTCGTCGTGAAATTGCTCGATGTGCCGTCGCTGCTGTTTGGGACGCTTCCTCCGTACTACTTTTTTCCCAAGGGGCGCGTGGAGGATATTATTCGCGGGTTCACCTCCGGGGCCATTACAGGCCATCGTACGCTGCTCCCCGCGCTCTGGTCCGAAGGTCGGTACCTTTACGTTGCGATCTACTGGCTACTGAAGGTATTCATGCTCGCGCTACTGGGCTTCGCGTGCATCGGCGTCATGCGTATGCTCCGAAATCGGAGCGATCGCTGGATGTTGTCCGTATTACTCGCAGTGGTACTCTACGTCGTGTTCGTATCCACTCCCGTTGCTACCCCAAGATACCGACCACCGCTCATGCCGATGCTCTACGTGCTCGCGGCGTATGGGGGCTCCTTCCTTTGGACGTTCCGATTGCGGCGACGAGTGCTATGACGCGTGTGCGCATGAACACGAAAACGAAACTTGCGATCGCGCGATCGGCGTACGTGCCGATCTCGTTCGCGCGTCGCGTGGCGGGGTTCGGCGACGTCGTCCGTGTTCGACGAAACGGATTCACGTGGGAGCTCGATCTCGGAGAGGGCATCGAGTTCACTATCTATCTCCTCGGCGCGTTCGAACGCGAAACAATGCGAGCGTACACGCGCGTCCTGCGACCGGGTGACGTCGTACTCGATATCGGAGCGCACGTCGGTGCGCACACGCTGCCCATGGCGCGCTGCGTCGGTGCGGAGGGACGCGTGATCGCCATTGAGCCAACCACTTCCGCATTTCGAAAGCTCACGAAGAATGTCGCTGCGAATCCAAGTATTTGCGATCGCGTACAGGCGGTGCAGGCGTACTTGATCGGGTCAGGCGACAAACGCTCGGCGACACCTTCCGGAGGACTGTTCTCGAGTTGGCCGCTCCGGAGAGCGGAGGACCTCCATCCCATCCATCGAGGGCAACGAGCATCAATAGAGGGGGCGGAGCGCGTGACCATCGACGCGCTGCTCGAACGACTCGCCATCCCGAAGGTGCATTTCGTGAAAATGGATATTGACGGCGTCGAGTGTGCCGTACTCTCCGGGGCCAAGCATCTGCTCGAGCAGCATCGGCCACGCTTCATTATGGAGCTCCTCCCGTACGGCCTCGAAGAGCATGGGGCATCACTCAGTGAGCTTGTCGGAATCTTTCACGCGCACGGCTATACGTTCACCGATCTGCACGGCGTGCCACTCCCGCGCAATGTCGCCGATCTCGCAGCGACGATTCCCGTAGGAGGGAGTCGTAATGTCCTCGCGTTTCCTCAGTGAGCGACCGTATGCGCGTGTGCATCGTGATCCCCATGCATGACGAGGAGGCAGTCGCGGAGCGGAGCGTGCGGACGGTTCACGCGCATCTTGGTGCACTCCCGTACGAGACGACGCTCTGTGTCGTGAACGATGGCTCCCACGATGCGACGCCGAAGATCCTTGTACGGCTCGCAGAGGAGCTCCACGATGAACGATTTCGCGTCGTGCACCATGAGGTGAATCGGGGGTATGGCGCCGCACTCCGCTCAGGTGCGCGATTCGCGATCGATGGGGGGTTCGACTATGCGCTCTTCATGGACAGTGATTTGACGAATCATCCGCGATACCTGACGCTATTCTACGAGAAGATGAATGAAGGATGGGCGTACATCAAGGCATCTCGGTATGCTGCGGGGAGCGCGGTCGTCGGCGTGCCTTGGCGCCACCAGCTGCTTTCCCGTGTCGGGAACGGTGTTGCCCGCACGTTCTACCAACTCCCGATCCGTGATCACACGAATGGGTTTCGTGCAGTGCGGACGGACCTCCTCCGGAACATGCGGCTCACCGAGCATGGATTCGCGATGATTCTCGAGGAGCTCTGCGAAGCGAAGCGACTCGGCGCGACGTTTTGCGAGATCCCATACACGCTCACGAGTCGTGGACCGGAGGATGGTCGTTCGCACCTCTCGTACGGATTTCGAACTTGGCGACAGTATTTTACTCACGCGCGGAACGCGTCTCGCATCCCGTACCGCGTACCGGAACACACGACCGCCGTATGACGATGACCGCAACCCCTGTCCGCACCACCGAACGTCGGATCGGTGAATTCATGCCGCATGCCACCTGTCGTTTTTGCGACGGCCAGCGGCTTGAGCGTGTGCTCGACTTCGGCGACGTTCCGCTCGCAGGCGGCTTCCTGAAACCCGAGCAGTTCGTAGGAGAGCAGTACTACCCGCTCGATCTGAAGTTTTGCAGCGATTGCACACTCGTTCAGGTGACGAACGCGGTCGCGGGCGAGGTGCTCTTCAAGAACTACTTCTACTTTTCATCAAAGATCCAGACGCTCGTTACGCACTGCGCGGATTTCGCGAAGGACGTCCACGATCGGTTCCTGACTGGCCGCACCGATCCATCGGTATTCGAGATCGGCTGCAACGATGGCGTCATGCTCAAGCCCTTCGCCCAGCTCGGTGTACGCGCGATCGGTATGGATCCCGCATCGAACGTCGTTGCATCGGTGGCGCAAGACGGTTTCACTATCATCGATGGTTTTTTCGGGCGTGAGGCGGCGCGGCTCGTGAAGACGCAATTCGGCCAGTTCGACGCAATCACCACGAGCTACTCATTCGCGCACATTGATGACATGCGGAGCGTCATGGACGGTGTGGGTACGATCCTGAAGCCAGACGGCGTACTCGTGTTCGAGGTGTACTACGTCGGGACGCTGATGGAGGAGATGCAGTACGACATGGTGTACCACGAGCACTGTTCATACTATTCACTTTCCGCGATTCGGAACTTCCTCGCGCGCTACGGGATGGAAGTGTTCGATGTGTACTTCACGCCAGGTGTTCGTTCCGGCGCGGTACGATTCTACGCGCGGCGCGTCGGCCAGCGTTCAGAGCCGATTTCCGAGAGCGTGCGCGCGATGGAGCAGCAGGAGCGCGAGCGCGGATACGACCGCGCGGAGACCTTCCAAGCGTACGGCGATCGCATCGCAAAGACGCGGACGGATCTCATGGCGCTCCTCGATACGCTCAAGGCGCAGGGCAAGACGATCATCGGGTACGGCGCATCGGGACGCGGCACGACGATCATGAACTACTGCGGCATTGACGGGAAGTACCTCGATTACGTCGTAGACGACGCACCCGCGAAGCACGGATTCGCAACACCCGGTACGCACGTGCCGATCCATCCATGGTCGCGCGTCGAGGAAGGTCCGCGTCCGGACTACGCGCTTCTCTTCGCCTGGAGTTTCATGAAGGAAGTCGTGAGCAAACGTGCGGACTACCTCCACGCGGGCGGAAAATTCATCGTGCCGCTTCCGGACGTCAAGGTCGTTGGTGCGGAAATTTTGACCGCGTGACATGGCATATCGTGTCCTCATCCTCGGTAACCGCGGCATGCTCGGCCACATGGTCGAGCATGTTTTGGCCTCGGATGCGCGGTTTACGATTCGGGGTGTGGGGCGGGACGTATTCGATGCGGTCGCTTTTCCCCCTGGTGTCATTTCGAGCGACGAGCGAGAAATCTCACACCGAACGACATTGGAGCAGCTCCTCGCGCGCACTGATTTCGTCATCAATTGCATCGGCGTCACCGCGCGGCATGTTGATGAGAGTGACCCCGCATCAGTCGCGCGAGCGATCCGCGTGAACGCGGAATTTCCACACGTGCTCGCGGCATCAGCGGCACAGCGCGGGGTCAACGTGATCCACATGTCGACCGACGGAGTATTTTGCGGTTCGAGTTTCTCCCCCTCCCCTCGGGAGGGGGAGCGAGAGGGGGTGGGCATACGTGCATATACCGAGGCCGACCCGCCGGATGCGACGGACACGTACGGCCGCACCAAGCTTCTCGGCGAAGGTCGAGCGCCGAATGCCCTCAATGTTCGGTGCTCCATCATTGGTCCGAGTCCGTACAAACGAGAGGGGCTTTGGGAGTGGGTCGCCGCACAACCTGAAGGTACGACGATCGACGGGTATACGAATCACATTTGGCATGGCGTGACGACGCTCCAATTCGCGGAGTTCTGTCGTTGGATTATCGCGGAGGACCGATTCGATGGTCTGCGCGCAACATCGCACGTGCTCCACTTCGCGCCGAATGTACCATGCACGAAGGCAGAGCTCGTCACGGCAATCGCGGAGGCACTTGGGAAACGGATGACCGTACGGCCGATCGTGCATGTGGCTCCCATACAACGCGTACTCGCGATGCGATCGGATCTCGTGACGGCATTCGGCACCGACCGTCCGATCGCAGAAGCGCTCCGCGCGTGCGCAGCCGCAACGGTATGATTAGGCGCGCGTTGACAGTGCCGCATGTACGCGGTGCAATGAGGATACGACCAATCTCGCTTGTAGCTTGCAGCTCTCAGCTCGCAGCTTTGCTATGGCTCACCTCGCAATCGTGCTCGGTATCCGTCCAGATGTCATCCGCGCATCGCTCGTCTTGAACGCGCTCCGCGCCCAGCGGAAGCATCGCATTACGTTCATCTGGTCCGGACAGCACTACTCGGACAACTTGAAGGACATTTTCTTCCGCGAGCTCGGCGTGGCGAAGCCCGACCTCGAGCTCGGCGTGTCCGGTACGACCGATGCAGAGATCGCGGGCGCGATGATCCAGAAGCTCTCGCCCGTGCTCCAGGATCTCAAGCCCGATGCGGTCATGTTCCTCGGAGATACGAATACGATCGTCGGGTGCATTGCCGCGTGCCAGCTCAACATTCCGATCGTGCATTTCGAGGGGTGCTGGCATTCGTACGATTGGCGCATGCCGGAGGATAAGTACCGACGCCTCATTGACCAGATGTCCGATGTCATCTACACGTACTTCCCGGAGTACAAGCTCCAGGGGATGGTCGGCGGGCTCAATCCAAAGAGCATCGTCGTCACGTACGGCAATCCAATCGTGGAGATTCTCCAGACGTACTACTTCGATCGGAAAGCGCAGTTCGATGCGCTCGCAACGCCGGCGTTCTTCGCGCCTCGTGGTGTCACGAGGGGGGAGTACTACCTCATGACGTGCCATCGGCGCGAGAACGTGCACATCCGCTCATCCTTCGAGGCGATTCTGAAGCTCATCGGACACACGGATCGGACGGTGTACTTCCCCGCGAGCTACCGCACGCAGAAGGTGCTCCAGGAGTACGGGCTTACGCTCCCGAAGAACGTCATCATGGTGGACCCCATCGGATACTTCGAGTTCGTTGCGCTCATGGTGAACTCGCGCGGCGTCATCACGGATTCTGGTACGGTCGTCGAGGAGACGTGCGTGCTCCAGGTGCCGTCCCTCCAGATGCGGAAGGCGACCGAACGCCCGCAGACGTACGACGTTGGCTCGAGCGTGAAGTTCGATCCTGCGGAGCCGGCGAAGTATCCGCCCGAGTTCGTCCTCGCAAAATTCGAGGCGCTCTACGGGAAGACGTGGCCGAATCCCATGGGCGACGGCAAGGCCTCCGAGCGCATCGTCGCGGATCTTCTCCGGCGGCTTGATGAGACCGATGATGGATCGGGTCCCGGCTTCCGCATGCACGCGCCAGAGCTCTCCCACTACTGGGTCGGACGTTCGTACGGTGAGGACGGGTTGCCGGTTCCAGTAGTGCGGCCGCACACGGTGGCGACCCCCGCGCAAGCAGCTGTCGCATAAATGGTGCACGTGCATCATGAATGCAGATTTCGTGATCTACTACGCCGTCGGCATCGCAGCGACGTTCGTCGCTGCGATGTTCGCATATACGATCGCGCTGCGCTGTGGGTGGAACGTCCCGCGACGGCTGCTCATCGTGATGATCGCGTTCGTGCCGATATTTCTGCTCACCGCGCAGCTCCTGAAGTACGCGTCACTCCACATGTACGCGGACGTCTCGCATTGGCTCCAGCTCCTCCATTCGATCGCGACGACGGGCAAGCCGTACGCGTTCTCACACGAACTCCTCACGCCAGGGACATTGAACTACCTCTCCGTCCACTTCGTTCCGCTCATCTACCTCTTCGCGCTGCCGTTCAAGCTCCTCCCGTACCCGCAGACACTCCTCGTCCTTAACGTCCTCGTGATGTCGTCTGCAGTGATCCCGCTGTTCCTCCTCGCCCGCCTACATTGTGCAAGGCAAAACGTGAGCGGGGTAGCTCACCACTTCGCACTGGTCATGGCCGCACTCCTCCTCTGGTATCCGACGTTTCAGTACACGACGATCTACGAATTCGAGATGCTTCGTTTCTCGATCCCTGTTCTCCTGTGGATGCTCTACGCGTGGGAGCGCCAGTGGATCGGGTGGTACTACGTGCTCGTCATCCTCGCGACGATCGTGCGCGAAGAGGTCGGGCTCACCGTCGGGATGTTCGGGGTGTACCTATTCCTCCTCCAGCGGCGACGTGCACACGGCGCAGTGACTACGCTGCTCGGATTCGCCACGTTCGCTGTGATTACCCAGGTGGTGATGCCCGCACTCCGAGGTCCTGGCGCGGAAGCGCACATCGCGCAGGGGTTCTTCAGTACATTTGGTGCAACTCCCATCGAGGTTATTTTCGGTATCCTCCAGCATCCCCTTCGTGCCCTCGCGTTCGCAGCCGACACCGTGAAATTCGCGAACCTCGCGATGCTCTTCCTCCCGATCCTCTTCCTCCCGCTCCTTGCGCCCGCGGCGCTCACCCCCGCGCTCGCGACGTTCGCCATTGGCCTCGTGAGCAGTTCGACATCGTACACGCACACCTCGTACCTCCTCTACTACGTCGCGCCTGCGATTCCATTCCTCTTCTGGGCATTCGTCTGCTCGTGGCCGTGTGTGACGGCATGGCTCGCGGCACACGCGCGCGCGGACCACGCGAGGAATGCGAGGGCCGCATCGGTCGCCGCGTGCGCCGGCGTACTCGTCGCGGGGTTATTCTTCGGTCCCTCGCCGCTCGCGCTTCAGTTCTGGAGCGATCGGTTCCGTCCGGCGCCGTTCCGGACGCAGTCGTTCCACTGGTCCGCGTATCGCGTGACGGGTCGTGTTCGCGCAGCCGATGATCTCATCGCCATAATCCCGCGCGATGCGATCGTATCCACCCAGCAGTTCCTCATGCCGCGTCTGTTCCGCGTGCGCGGTGTCCTGCCGTTCCCACAACTCGAGAGTAGGAACCATCGCTACCGCGCGAACTACGTCCTCCTCGACCGCATGAACAATGGTCTGCGCCCGGAGAGCCCTGCGTACACGGTAGAGGCAGATCAGGAGATTGTACGTGAGGAGCAGCAGGACCTTGAGCTCCTACGCGCGTCGAACGGTTATGAACTATACACTCGAGATCTTGGTTCCAGTGAGTGAGCGCGTATGGTGAATATGGTATTTGCGAGAGACGTACTGGAGGGTCTGTGTTACGCATGCGTCGTATTCGTCATTGCGTACCGGTGGTGGAAGCGGCGCGGACTTGAAATTGATCACGTCCTCTTGTTCTCGTGCGGATTCGTCTTCTATTTCCTCATACCGATTTCTCTTGGGACGAATGAGTACTTCTCCGGGTACGGCAGCCCCTATGTGGCGTGGAAGACGCTCTACGCCTCGATTTCCGATCGTACATGGGTGGCGTATTTCATGTCCTGCTTGCTTCTGTACGGTGCATTCGTGGCGGGAGACGCGTTCGTTGGTTCACGGCGGAATCCACGGCAATGGAAGCGACAATGGTGTGATGGACGTGTACTGAACGCGTTCCTTGTGGTTGGTGTGGTGGCTGCCGTGGCGTTCGGGTACTCGATGCTCCCGACGATCTTTGAGTATGGACCATTGACGCGGATACGCGTGCTCGGTTCATTCACCGCTGCAGCAATGTTCATCTTCACGCTTGCCATGCTCGCAACTGCCGACGCATGGCAGCGACGGAAAAGATTGGGATCGTTCTGGCGTGCGATCGCCCACCGGTTCTCCATTGCATACCTCATCATCGTGATGGTCCTCATTGCCTCCGGTGGGAGGGTGATCATTTTTTCGTCGGCACTCGCGTTGCTCACATTCTTTTCAGTGTACGTGCGTCGTCTTCGGGCGTGGCACATCGCGCTCGCCTTGTTCATGCTCATCGTGGCCTCGCATGCCATCGAGCTCTATCGGGTCAATCTCTTCGCTCAAATCCTCAATCCCACGCAGTACACCATGAAGTATCTCGTGTTCCATCTCTTCTCTGAAAACTTTAACGTGAGCCACTCCCTCCTCGAATTCCTCCATGCGTACGCGATCCCATACATTCGATTTCCGTTGACGCTCCTGACCGGGACGATCGGCCTCATCCCGTCGTTCGTGTTTTCGAACAAGCTTGACTATGTCATCGCTCCGCCACTCCTCGGCTATCATATCAATTCGCCGAACGGCGGCATGCATGCGTTTGTTTCTCTCATGGTGGATTTCGGGATGATCGGTTCTATGGTGTTCCTCTTCTGTGTGTCCTGGTTGCTCCGACGCATGAAACAGGAGCCGCTCGTTCCGTACGGAGCAATGTACTCACTAACTTCCGGCTGGCTCGCACTTCTGTTTTTCAGAGATGTGCAGCAGACGCTCATTAAGGCCATACTGGAGTTCTCCATCTTGGTGCCGCTGGTCATCGTACTGGTTTCCGGATGGTTCATTCGACGTCGGGGTGCTCGTGCGTCGAATGTGCAAGGCACCGGAGCGCTTGATCGCGCATGATGCTTTCCTACTCGTGTCCTCGGTGTCGCGTGGTGCTCATCACACAAGCTGGAGCGCTCACGTGCACCCATTGCGCAAGTGATTTCTTCAGCTTGCGCGGTGTTCCGCGGTTCGTTGGTCACGAGCACTACGCCGCATCGTTCGGTGTGCAGTGGAATCGGTACGTGCGTACACAGCTCGATTCGCACTCGGGACTCTCAGTTTCCCGCGAGCGGTTCTTCGCAGTGACGGGCTGGCCGGAGCGTATGGAGGGCGAACGGATCCTCGAGGCCGGCTGCGGCGCAGGACGGTTCACAGAGGTACTCGCGTCTACGGGAGCTGACGTGTGGTCGTTCGATTTGAGCAATGCGGTGGAAGCGAACTTCGCAAACAATGGCCACCTCCCAAACATCCACATTTTTCAGGCGAGCATTGATGCAATTCCGTTCGTACCCGGACAATTCGATCGTGTGCTCTGCCTCGGCGTGCTCCAACACACACCAGACCCTGCGGCGGCATTCCGATCGCTCGCGGCGCAGGTACGGCCTGGCGGCGCACTCGCGATGGACGTGTATCGGAAAGACCCTGCGGCGCTGCTCCAATGGAAGTACCTCCTCCGGCCGATCACGAAGCGGTTGCCACCGGAGCGACTCTATCGTACGGTTGCAGCGGTGGTGCCGGGCCTCATGCCTGCGGCTCGGTACGCGCGCCGCATGATGGGTCGGTGGGGCGCGCGGCTCCTGCCGATTGCGGAGTACAGCCACCTCGGGCTGTCACCGGAGCTCAATGCGGAGTGGTCCGTACTCGATACGTTCGACATGCTGAGTCCCGCACACGACCACCCGCAGACGCTCGCGACCGTGCGCGGGTGGTTCGCGGATGCCGGATTCACGGGCGTGGTCGTCGAGCGCGGTCCGAACGGCATTACTGGGAGAGGAAGACGACCAATCTAAAAATTTCTCCGTTCTTCTGCTCTCCGTTCTTCAACGCGCGTAGCGCCTATGTGCGGCATCGCCGGAATCATCGGAACGCGAGAGGACGTCACCCGCGAGCGATTGCAATCGCTCGCGTCGTCGCTCGCGCACCGGGGGCCGGATGATGAGGGAATCGAGGTGCTTGCGCAGATGGGCGAACGCGTAGTCGGCTTCGTGCATCGGCGTCTTGCGATCATTGATCTCTCTCCGTCGGGGCACCAACCCATGCGTGATCCTGAAACGGGGAATTGGATCACGTTCAATGGTGAAATCTACAACTACCGCGAGCTTCGGAAGTCGCTCGCGGCCGCAGGCGCGGCATTCCGAACGGGGAGCGACACCGAGGTCATTCTGAAAGCGTACGCGCGGTACGGTCGGGCGTGCGTGAACCACCTCGATGGGATGTTCGCGTTCGCGTTGTGGGATGCGGCGGCGCAGCGACTCCTGCTCGCAGTGGACCGTGTCGGCGTGAAGCCACTCTACTGGCTACACGATACCGCGGGGCGATTCGCATTTGCGTCCGAGGTGCGTTCGTTCTTGGCATCCGGCCTTGCGCCGAAGCGGATTGATCACGCTGCGGTGATGTCGTACCTCGCATTCGGATCCGTACAGGCACCACGGACGATCCTCGCGGGCGTATCGCAGCTCCTCCCTGCGCACACGCTCGTATTCGAAGCACGAACGGGGGAGGTTTCGGTGGAGCGATACTGGAGCCCGTCACAGCGCAGCGTCCCGTCATCGCCTGCGGAGATTGCGAGCGTACTTGCGAGTGCGGTTGCGCGACACCTCGTGAGCGATGTGCCCGTCGGCCTCTTCCTGAGTGGCGGCGTGGATTCAAGTGCACTCGCGGTACTCGCGCATCACGTGGGGGCGGGGGAGTCGCTCGAGTCGTTCACGGTGACGTTCCCCGAGGCGCCGTACGCAGAGGGCGCGTACGCGCGGCAGGTAGGTGAACGATACTGTCATCGTCACCACGAACTCGTCATCCGCGATGCGGATCTCGCGGCCGAACTCCCCGCGGCGCTCGCGGCACAGGATCAGCCGTCGATCGACGGAGCGAATGTGTTCATCATTTCGCGGGCGGTCCGTGCAGCGGGCGTGAAGGTGATCCTCTCCGGACAAGGGGGGGATGAAGTCTTCGGTGGGTATCCGACATTTCGTCGGATCCCTCGGATGGTGGCGGCGCATCGTATGGTTGCCGCGCTCCCGCGTTCGGTTCGTCACGGGATCGCATGGGGAGCGCGTACGTGGGCGTCGGCTGCGCCGATCACCGCGAAGCTCGCTGCGTACCTCACGTCGTCAGGAGACGCGATGGTGTGCTACGCGATCACGAGGCAGCTCTTCCATCCCGATGTTCGCGAGCACCTGCTCTCGGGATCGACGTCCGGATCGGGTGGAGCGTGGTCGACAAAGACTGGCGTCGCAGAGGAACTCAAAGGGCTCGATGCTGCTCGAACCGTGTCGCTCCTCGAACTCCGTGGGTACCTCGCGAATACGCTCCTGCGCGATTCGGATGTCATGTCCATGGCGCACGGGCTCGAAGTGCGGGTTCCGTACCTCGACCGCGCGCTCGTGGAAGCAGTATTTCGTGCACCGGCCTCGGCATTCTCGGATGCGGCGTCTCCAAAGCCACTCCTCCTCCGCGCGGTGCAGGCGGAGCTCCCGCGAGCGGTATACAATCGGCCGAAGATGGGTTTCACATTCCCGTGGGAGGTATGGCTACGAGGGCAGCTCCGTCCACAAGTTGACGAGCTCCTGCGATCGTTCCCCGCGGAGAATGCACTCGGGATCAACGTGCGTGCATGCCGTCAGCTCTGGGATATGTTCTGGCATCACCGTGGCGGCGTCACCTGGGCACGGCCGTGGGCGCTCCATACCCTCATGTCGTGGGCGCGGCATCAGGGATTCGTATGAGAATTGCCCTGACGCTCCTCTCTGGTCTCGGGTATGGTGGTGCGACGTACTTCCGGAATCTTCTTCCGGCACTTGCGGATGTCGACACACCGAACGAGTACCACTGCTTCGTTCCGGAACAACATCCGCTCATAGCCGGCCTTCAACGACCGAACATCGTATTCCATGAAGTGGTGCGACCGCAGACGAGCGCGCTCGAACGGTTCCGCTACGAGCAGCTCGTACTTCCCACGGAGCTCCGTCGGCATCGCATGGATCTCCTCTACACCGCGAAGAACATCGCGGTATTCCGGGCGCCGTGTCCGCAGGTGATCGCGATCCGGAACATGGAGCCGTTCCGCTATCGTGAGTTTGGGAACGCGTGGATGCTCGACGTACAATCTCGGATGAAGTGGGAGCTCACGAAACGATCCATCACGCGCGCCGACGCGGTCGTCGCGGTGTCCCACGCGGTCCGCGATGAGGTTGTCGAGCGATTTCCGGACGCTGCTGGAAAGAGTTCAGTGGTCTACAATGGTAATCCGATTGGTCAGGTGTCAGGTGTCAGGTGTCAGGTGTCAGCGCATCCGTACTTTCTGACGGCGAGCAAGTTCGTCGCGTACGCGAATCAGCTCGCGCTTGTGGAGGGGTTCGCACGGCTCGTCGCGAAACAGCCGGACACGCCACCACTGTGGTTTGCGGGCGGCGTGCACGATCAGCGGTATGTCGATCGCGTCCGTGCGCGCATCGCCGCCTTGGGCGTGAGTGATCGCATCCGTTTCCTCGGCCTCGTCCGGCAGGACGAGCTTCACGCGCTCATGCGGAGTGCGACCGCGTTCGTGTTCCCCTCCATGCTCGAATCCTGCCCGCACACACTCCTCGAAGCGATGGCGTGCGGGGTTCCCATTGTGGCATCGAACACCCCGCCGATGCCCGAGCTCTGTGGCGACGCCGCAGTATACTTCGCACCACGAGATCCGGAAGACATCGCGCGCGCAATCCTACAACTTCTCAACGATGCCCCACTCCGAGAACGTCTCGTCGCCACCGGCACCAAGCGCGTTCAGGAATTCACCTGGGATCGCACCGCCCGCGGCCTCCTCGAGGTATTCGAGCGAGTCCGCGAGTCGGTAGCAATGAAGCAATGAAGCAATGGAACAATGGCCGTAGGTATGCACATAGTGCTCGTCGCCATCTGCTACCCTCCCGAGGTCCGTTCGATATCGATCATGCTCCGCGAGCTCGCGGAGGAGCTCGTTGCGCGCGGGCACCGAGTCACAGTGCTCGCGCCGTGGCCGCGGTATCATCTCTCCGCAGATGCGCGTGCGCGGCACTTCGAGCCGGTGATGGTGGAGAACGGCGTGCGCGTCATCCGCATTCGTACGCTTCCGGCGCATGGGATTGCGTATCTCCTCCGCGGCATCGCGCACCTCGACCTCCCACGACGGTACCTCCGTGCGTACCGCGAGCACGTCCGTGAGCGCGTCGCTGCAGTCGTTTCGTACGTCTCTCCGCTGCCGCTCGCACTAGTTGGGCAAGCGATCGCACGCGAGCATGGCTGCCGCCACCTCCTGAACGTCCAGGACATCTTCCCGCAGAACGCGATTGATCTCGGCATCATGCGGAACCGTGCGATCATCGCATACTTCGAGCGCATGGAACGTCACGCGTACGCGAGCGCCGATGCGATCACGACGCACACGGAGGGGAGTCGGCGATTCCTCATCGAGCGGAAGGGTGTGGCCACCGAGAAAGTCACCGTTGTCTCGAACTGGATTGACCTCGATGCATGGGATGCGGTACGTCCGGAAGGTCGTTTCCGACGTCGCCATGGTCTCGATGGGAAGTTCGTCATCGGGTTCCCTGGCATTCTCGGACCGGCACAGTCACTCGACGTGGTGCTCGATCTCGCAAAGCGCGTCGCCGATTTCCGCGACGTTCGGTTCCTCTTGGTGGGTGATGGCACGGAGAAAGCGCGCATGCAGCAACGCGCGCGCGATGAGCGCATCGCGAACGTCCAGTTTGAGGATTTTGTGGATCCCTCCGAGTATCCCGCGCTCGTGAAGGAATTCGATGTAGGCCTCCTCTGTCTCAAGGCGACGTACACGACTTCTATGGTGCCGGGGAAGTGCACCGGATTCCTTGCGGCTGGCATTCCGGTGCTCGCGCTCTTAAACGACGGGAATGACGGGTTCAGCATCATGCGGGATACACGATGCGGGTATGCGTGCCGGTCCGATGATCTCGATACCGCAGAACAGCTCGTACGGAAGCTCTACGCAGAACGCGCGCGGCTCCCAGTGCTCGGTGCTGCGGGCCGTGCGTACGCGGCAGCACACTACGGGAAACGATTGTGTATTGATCACCTCGAACGCTTGCTCGTTAGGGCGCCGACGCTCGTCGTTCCTGCGTGATGATTCCGCCGCACGGAATACCATATGAACGGAGAACGCACCACGGTCATGCCGTGGTGCGTTTAGGTGCTGTGGAGCACCGGCGTGAGGAGCTCCGCGATGCGCTCGGCGATCGCGAGCGAGGCGGTGATTCCTGGGGACTCGATGCCGATGCAGTTCACAAAGGCAGGAACCGCACGATCGAGTTCGATGTGGAAGTCCGGCTCTGGTGTGCCGTCGTCCCGCTTCGTGCGGATGCCGGCGTGGCTGTAGCGGAGGTGGTCGAGGCGGAGCGGCGGGAGGAATGTTCGCACCGCGTCGTAGAATGCCTCCGGCGGCGTGCGGTCGATCTCGAGATCCTCCGGTCGCTCGATCCGCCGCGCGTTCGGGCCGATGAGGAGTCGTCCGTCCACGGTCTTCGTGAGGTGGATGCCGAGTCCCGGGCTCCCGGGGCGGTAGACGGGATAGACGAGACCGTGCACCGCATCGCGGAGTGCGGGATCGGTGACCTCGTAGTACTCGCCGCGATAGAGTGCGACGCGGTGACCCGGGAACCCGGCGAGCGCAGCGATACGCGTCGCGCCGAGCCCGGCGGCGTTCACGACGGCGCGCGCATGGACGACGCTGTTGTCGGTCGCGATCTCGTACGCGTTGCCGCGCACCGCGACACCGGTCACTGTCGTGCGGTACCGAAACGCTGCACCGTGGTTCGCTGCATCTCCGGCGAGCCGGCGAACGAGCACCGGCACATCAATGACCGTGACGTTCGGGATATGGATCCCGAAGAGGCAGCGGACCGCGGGTTCGTGTTTACGAACCTTCCACCATAGGACGGTGGAACACGTGACACCCTGCGTTCGCGCACGGCGGAGGAGCTCGCGGAAGCTCCGGACCTCGGTCCAGAGGCGCGGCGCATCCCCCGGCGCGACGACGACGTGCATGCCGCAGGCACGCATCGGGACGCCGTACTCCGCGCACGCGTCGAGAACGAGCGTTCGGCCGCGTACCGCGAGCCGCGCCTTCCAGGAATCCGGCGGGAGGTGAAGCCCGGAATGGATGACCCCACTCGAGGCAGCGCTCGTCTCAAGTCCCGGCCGACCGCGCCGTTCGATGACGACGACCGAGCGGCCAGGGAACACGTGCGTGAGATGCCGCGCGGTCGCGCAGCCGACGATGCCAGCGCCAATGATCGCGATGTCGTAGTGTTCGTGCAAAGGGCACCTCGTGTCGAGCGTTGCCGTGCGCGGGATTGCGCGCGGCTTCGACGCCCCTCATCATAGAAGGGAGTACGTGCGCCGCGCAAGAGATGATGCTATACGCGTGGTATGTCGCTCCCCAACCCCCCAAAACCTTCCATCGTCTACGAAGACGCGCGTGTGTATGCGTGCCTCGCGATGCGGCCGATCACGAAGGGACACACGGTCGTCGTGTGGAAGCGGCCGGTGCGCGACCTCCATCTCCTCTCGTGTGCGCAGGTCGAATACCTCATGGACGTCGTGGATCTCGTCCGCGATGCGCTTTTGAAAACCCTCGGCATTGAGAAGGTGTACCTCATCTACATGGACGAAGCGAAGCACGTCCACTGGCACCTCGTCCCGCGGCACAACGAGCAGGGGTTCGACGTGTTCCACCACGCGCCAAAGCGCGCACGCACGTTTCCGTTCGCGTCGAAGCTCCGCACACAGATCGTGAAAACTTTGAAACATCACCGCGAATTCCGCAGCAAGTGATCTCCGGTTTCGGCACAGACCCCGCACCCCCTCCTGCTCCCCCTCAGAACGAGGGGGAGTGTCACGTGCGGGGTTTAGTGTGCTGATGTTGACTGCGGTGTGGGAGCGTGGTACGGTCGCACCGATCGTTGTTTCACAACTGAACAGCAACCGTAGGGAGGAGCATTCCGATGGCGTGGATGCAAGGACTGATAACCGGCACGATCGCGTCGAATGGCGACATCATTGCGAAGATCGGCGACCTTCGAACGGTCGAAGGTCCGCGGCCGACGCACATCAGCGAGGCGGGTGCGGATCCCGAGGTGTTCGATCGCATTCGACGGCGTGTGTCGGGTGAATTCCAGACGCTCGGGTTCCTTGGCGGCGCGACGGCGATTCTCGTCCCGTTCCGCTCGCTCACGTGGCTCCCGGAGTCGCTCATGGAGCGATTGCTCGTGAAGTACGGGCTCGATCGGTGGCCGAACGAGGCGCTCGTCATGCTCGTGCGGAACACTGCGGCGCCGGTGATCCAGAACTCGGCGGAGCCCGCCGGTGGCATGGCGGAAGACGCGCAGCTCCTCGCCGAGCAGCTCGAGGAGATCGTCGAGGTCGGCGTGTGCCGCGAGGACGGCTGGGCGCGATTCCTGCTCCCTCCGGAGCTCGGTGTGCACCAGGAACATTTCGACCTGGAGCAACGGAGTGTCTGGGGGTTCGTTCGTCCGGAGTTTCCGTCTCGGTACGAGGCGGCCATCGACATCCTCCCGATCGGGAGGGATGTGCTCGAAGGCCGCCGCGGCGTCGTCACGGTCGGTCCGGTCGGCGATTTCTCGTTCCTCCACCTCGCGCGGCTCCACCTCAATGGGGACGGCTGGCGGCTGTTCGATACGGAGTGTCGTCCGGGCAATCGCGAGCGCGGTGAGCCGGAGTGGGTCGCACTCCGACGGACCGTCGCGGTCGTCGTGCCGCGTGCGGGAAAGAGTCCGATCCTGTTCCACTTCGGTGACGACGGCGGGCTCCACCCCTGCGGCATCCACCTCGCACTGTCTGGCGAGGCGTGGGAGTACAACCTCACCCACCTCGGCCGCGCGGCGATCGAGGCACTCAACTGGACCCCGAAAGGAGGTATCGAATGAGCGAGCAACAGATCAAGGTGACTCTCTTCGACGTCGGGAACGTCATCGTCCGCGCGACGCACGTGGTGACGTACGCGATTCTCGCAGAGCTCGGCGTGCGTCCGGACAAGTGGGCGCTGTTCTTCCACCAGAGCGCGTACGGACAATTCGCCCGTGGGAGGATTACGGGCGAGCAGTTCGCAACGTCGGTGCGCGAGGCGGTAGAGGCACCGTACCTCACCGATGCGCTCGTCCGTGCAGCACACGACGCGCACATCTATGCGGTCGATGCGGAGGTGCTCGCTGTGCTCGAGTCGTTGAAGGGACAAGGCGTTCCGCTCGCCTTCGTCACGACAGCGAACGCATGGCAGACTGCACGCGAGCGCGAGCTCATCGACCTCGCGGGACGGTATGGTCCGGTGGTGCGCTCGCACGAGATCCGTATGACGAAGACCGACCCCGGTGTATGGTCCACGATCCTCGCAGGTCTCGGCTGGCAGGACCGCGATCCGGCCACGATTCTCCTCGTGGATGACGCCGTTGCGAACTGCGCATCGGCCCGTGGAGCGGGACTCCGAGTGCACCAGTACAATCCAACTCCGGTCGTCGGCGTTGAGGAGCTGCGAATCGTTTTGCGCGAACACCACAGAGTGCTCACCAATGAGGAAACACATGGGCGTTGATCGATTCTATACGATGATCAGCGGACTCGACGCCATGACTCGGGAGGCAATAGTGCTCCAGCTCCGATTCTTGGCGCTGCTGCAGCATCTTGGTTTGCCACTCATCCAGGCTCCCGTACCTGCTGGTGTGGGGGTGAGTGTTCGGAAGGTGCGTGCGATGGATCGGGCACTACAGAAGTACGCCCACGCCGATGAGCTCGTGCGCGCACTTCGAACGATTGTAGACGAGTGTCGAGGTGGCGCCGTGGAGCGCGTGTCATTCCTCCGCGCCGCATTCGATTGCCGCAAGTTCGTACCTGTCTCGCGGCTTGGATGCACGAGGGACGAGGTCATGCGTTGGCACCGGGAGTACGTGGTTCAGCACATACGTACGCTCCTGGAAGCATGCCGACGTGGCGAGTGCGACAAGATTACCGAGCTCGTCATGTTCCTGGAAGGATCGGCAGATCAGCGCATGTTTGAAACGCCGATCTTGCCTGCCGAGTGTGGCACGTCTCAGGTGGAACTGGAGCTGCTCAAGCGGCGGGCAGCGAAGGACCGGCGATAGGTAGAGACGGCATCGACAGGAGGGAATCATGCGTCACCGAGGCAACATCGCGCCCCGCAGTATCGCTGCGGGGCGCTTTCCATTTCGGATCGACAACGCGTGCGGTGTCCCGTACCGTTGAGGTATCCAGCATAACAGAAGGAGTCGCTATGCGCAGATCGCGAAACGTACAGTTCCTCGGGGTGAGCTTCCTGCTCATCTTTTTCGGATTCGATGGGTTCCAGCAGTACGTGACGACGTACTTCCAACACCTCGGCATCCCGCGCATCGGGTTCCTCTCGCTCGTCCTCGTGTACCTCGCGTTCATGGTCGGGAGCTTGCCTGCGGCGAGCGTCGTCACGCGTCTCGGCGCGAAGCGGAGCATGGTCGTCGCGGTGACAGCGTACGCGCTCTACGGTTTCTCGCTCCTCACTGCGTCGCCACCAGCGATTCTTGCCGCGTCGATGGTGCTCGGCGTCGCGGGATCGGTACTCTGGACCGCACAGAGTGCGTACCTTATCCGCGCGAGCGATCCTGCCACATACGGCGCAGACGCGGGCCGATTCGCGACCATGTTCGCCGTGGGCGCAGCGAGCGGCGTGCTCCTCCTCGGCATCCTCCTTCCCACGATCGGATTCCGCGCTGGCCTCGCCGCCTTCGCAACCATTCCACTCCTCGCGCTCGCTGTCCTCACTCGCCTCGATGATCTCCACGGCGACGTCAAGCGTCGCGAGTGGAGCGCGGCATTCCGAATGCTCCGGAGCGCAACGGCGCGTCGCATCGTGATCGTCTGGTTCCCGTTCAACTTCATCCAGGGGTTCATCCTCGGTATTGTCCCCCTGAAGATCGGGGAGGTATTTGGGGCCACTCCCGCCATCGGGGTGCTCATCGCACTGTTCTACCTCGCGCCGGTGCTCACCGCGTACGCGTTCGGCGCGCTCTCGGACCGTACCGGACGCAATGGGATGGTCACCGCAACATTCGGGTCGAGCATCGCTGGACTCGTCCTCCTCGCGGTCGCGGGCAGCCCAGCGCTCCTCATCGTTGCCATTGCGTTCCTCGCGGTGAACTTCGGGCTCGGGCGGACGACCACGTTCGCACTCGTCGGGGACGTTTCGGACGGAGCGACGCTCGACGCGTTCTCCGCGCTCACGTGGTTCGTGCAGTCGATCGCGTTCACGACCGCATTCGTTCTCCCGCTCTTCGTGCGTGGCAGTGCGCTGTACGTTGTTGCCGTGGCGATCATCGGGGTACTGTACCTGCTCTACCATCCGATCCGTCGTGTCCCGTACGCGGTCGTGCGCCAGCGCATCGGTAGCGAGATCGCGTAGAGCTGCTCACGCCCCGCTCCGATGTCCCCGCCCAAGGCGGACAAGCATCGGAGTGGGGCTTTGCATTGCCCGCGGTGTGGGGGTGCGGTACGCTGGGTGCGATCAAGCCACTCATAATCGTTTCGGTGAACTCATTGCGCCCACCCTCTCTCGCTCCCCCTCCCCGAGGGAGGGGAGAAAAGGTGGGAGTGAGGCACGTACATGATTCAACGCGTCCTCGTCGTCGGTGGTGCGGGATACGTTGGGAGCGCGGTGACCGACCTCCTCGCGGAGGCTGGTCATGAGGTTCGTGTCTACGACTGTCTCCTCTGGGAGGAGGAGTATCGGAAGCCGCATGCGTTTGTGCGTGGTGACATCCGAGACCGCGACCGGCTCCGTGCACATCTCGCATGGGCGGACGCGGTCATCTGGCTCGCGGCGCTCGTCGCAGATGGTGCGTGTGCGTTGTATCCGGAGCTCGCGGTGGCGCTCAATGCGCAATCGCTCGCATGGCTCGCGCGTTCGTACGACGGTCGCATCATCTTCCCGTCCACATCACTCGCGTACGGCGTGAGCGACGGCGTGCTCACGGAAGATGCGCCGCTCCATCCGCAGACGTTGTATCAGGAAACGAAAGTGGCGGCCGAGCGCCATCTCGCTGGGCGCGCGCTCGTCGTGCGTCTCGCGACACTCTTCGGCCTTGCGGACTCCATGAGTCGTCCGCGATTCGATCTTGTCCCAAATCTTTTCGCCATGCACGCGTGCACGGATGGCGTCCTCACCGTTCACGGTGGGCAACAGTTCCGTGGATTCTGTTACGTTCGCGATGTTGCGAAGGTGATGGCCGATCACGTCGCGACGTCGGTGACGGGTCCATTCAACCTCTGCACCGAAAATGAGCGGATTATTGACCTCGCCGCACGCGTCCAGCGACATATTCCGTCAACACGCGTGGACGTCCGGCCCGCGGACCGATCGGCAACCGGAGATGTCCGGCTCGACAGCACCCGCGCGCGCCGCGAGCTCGGATTCCAGCCCCGCTACACGCTCGACGACGGCATCCAGCAGATCCGCGATCTCGTCGCGAGTGGGCGTTTGAAGGATGCCCGGAGCCCGCGGTACAGTAATGAGGCCTTCCTGAAGGTACACCCATTATCACAGGCGTTCCTCTCCCCCTCTCACTCCCCCTCCCATCTGAGAGGGGAGGGGGAGAACGTGGGGGTGGGGAGCAAATCTCGTGGGTTTGCCGATGGACACCAATGATGCTATGCGTACACTCCCCGCGTCCGCGAACCTCGGATTGACCGCGACACGCGACCAGCTTCCCCCCTACACCGAGCCGACATTCCTCGAGGGCGGTGGCCTTGGGGTCGATGATCGGGGAGAGGTGGGGTACGTGAACGGGTTCACGTTTCAGGGCGTGAAACGGTTTTACTTTTTGCAGAACCATCGGCAGGGGTTCATTCGCGCGTGGCACGCGCACCGGCGTGAGGCGAAATATGTCCTCGTCGTCGCGGGTGTGGCACTCGTCGGTGCGGTGCCCATCGTTGGCGACTGGGTGAAGCCGGACCGCAACGCGAAGGTGTATCGGTACACGATGTCCGCGAAGAAACCCGCCGTGCTCTACATTCCTCCCGGCTATGCGAACGGTGCGATGTCACTGAGTACCGACGCGACGGTCATGTACTTCTCCACGGCGACGATGGAGGAGACGAAGGACGATGACGTTCGCTACGACGCGCGGTATTGGGACGCGTGGAGCGTGGAGGAGCGCTGACGCGCAATCACGGATTCGCGGATGAGGTCGCGGATTACGGATACGCGGATCGAATCGCCGACCCGCATCAGTGCCATCCGCATATCAGCATATCCGCGAAGAATCTGCGAATCCGTGATGGCGTAAGCCCGTATGGGTCTCGGTTTCCAGCTCACCCTTTCCTTTCTTGCGGTCGCCGCGGCATCCGCGATCCTGACCGGGATGGTCTACCGGCATGCGGTTGCGCGGCAGTGGCTCGCGATGCCGAACGCGCGAAGCTCGCATGCGGTGCCGACACCGTCGAGCGGAGGGATTGGATTGGCGGTCGTCGCACTCGGCGTGTTCGCGATTCTTGGGGTTACGGGGGCGCTCCCGGCGTCCATTGCCATGGCGCTCGTCGGCGGTGGGGCGCTCGTCGCCGTCGTCGGATGGATGGATGATCGGCGACAGCTCCCGGCGCGCGTCCGTCTCATCGCGTACGTCATCGCCGCCGTGTGGGCGATCTGGTGGATCAGAGGTCCGGACACGATCTTCGTTGGGATGACGGTGGTGTCGCTCGGCGTGTGGGGCGCGCTCCTCGCCGTCCTGTGCACGGTCGCCTTCAGTAATCTGTACAATTTCATGGATGGGATTGACGGGCTGATCGGTGCGCAGGCAGTGCTCGCGGGAAGCGTCCTTGCGCTCCTCTCGTTCCTCGTCGGCGCGCCGGCGATCGCGGCGGCCTACGGGACCCTCGCCGCTGCAGCACTCGGATTCCTCGTGTGGAACTGGCACCCTGCAAAGATCTTCATGGGGGATGTCGGGAGCGTGCTCCTCGGGTTCTCCTTCGCGGTGCTCGCGGTCGCTTCCGAGCAGCTCCGAGCGGTCCCTGCGCTCACGTGGATCACCATCTTCGCAGTGGTCATCGTTGATGCAGGATTCACGACGATCCGCCGGGCGATCCGCGGTGAGCGGTGGTATGAAGCGCACCGGATGTTCTCGTACCAGCGCGCGGTCCAAGCCGGTCATCGGCATTCCACCGTGGTGCTCGGCGTGCTCGCGCTCGATGTCGCTCTCGTCGTCCTCGCGTTCATCGGCCTCCAGCGCCCGAACCTCCTCATCCCAACGACGGTCACGGCGATCCTCCTCGCCGTTGCGATCTGGGCCTGGTATCAGTTCCGCCCCGCACGACCACCCGCATGATCACGACGCTCCCCGCAATCCGGTTCATCCGCCGCATGCTCCAACCGACGCGCGGGAAACGCATCGTCTTCTTTCTCCTCGTGGACGCGTGGATCGTGACTGTTGCGCTCGCCGCAGCGTTCCTCATCCGGTTCGACTTCATGCCGGAACCGCCGTACGCCCGGCTCGTGCTCCCCGCGCTCCCGCTCTTCCTCTTCGCACAGCTCGGCGCACTCGCGCTTTTCGGGGGCTATGCGATGAGCTGGAGGTTCGTGTCGCTTCGCGATCTCGCGAACATCCTCAACGCGGTCATCGCCGCTTCGCTCGCACTCGCGTTTGCGCTCTATTTTCTCCGGCTGGATTCGTTCGTTGGGTTTCCGCGCGGCGTCCTGCTCATCGATGCGGTGCTCGTCTTCATCCTCGTCGCTGCGCTCCGCATCGGGAAGCGTGCGGCGATGGAGGTGCTCCGCGGGCAGCGACACACCGGCCGAGGGAAACGAACAATCATCATTGGTGCGGGGAATACCGGTGAGATGGTGCTCCGTGACATGCAGCGCACACAGTATGACGTCTACGCACCCGTTGCATTCCTCGACGACGATGAGCGCCTGCTCGGGACGCGCCTCCACGGCGTCCGCGTGCGCGGTGCGATCCGCCACCTTGCGGACACGATCCGTTCTCTCCGCGTCGAGACCGTCATCGTGGCGATCCAATCGCTCGGTCACCAGGACCTCCGGCGCATCTACCGGGCCGCGAAGGAAGCGGGGATTGCGGACGTGAAGATCGTGCCGCGGCTGTATGACGTCCACGCGCCGCAGATTCGACTCCAAGCGATTGAGGAAATCAAGATTGAGGATCTCATTCGCCGTGAGGTTGTCCGTGTTGATACCGTGGCGATCCGCCGCGTGCTTGCGGGGAAGACGGTGCTCGTCACGGGTGCGGCGGGTTCGATCGGCTCCGAGATCGTCCGGCAAAGCTGTCGGTATGGACCGCGATCGCTCGTGTGCTTCGAGATCGATGAGACCGAGCTCCACCACCTCCAGCTCACGCTCCGCCGCGAGTTCCCGGCGCTCGTGGACCGTGTGCGGTACGTCGTCGGCGACATTCGGGATACGGATCGCGTCGATGAAGTGTTCGAACGGTGCCGACCGGATGTCGTCTTCCACGCCGCGGCGTACAAGCATGTCCCGATGATGGAGGGGAATGCATCAGAAGCAGTAAAGGTGAACGTCGTCGGGACATGGAACATCGCAGAGGCAGCACGGCGGGTCGGCACAGGGAAGTTCGTGCTCATATCAACGGACAAGGCGGTGCGCCCCACGAGCGTTATGGGCGCGACGAAGCGCATTGCAGAACAACTCTGCCGCGCGTGCGGATCGGAGAGTCAGACCGCGTTCCTCTCGGTGCGGTTCGGGAACGTCCTCGGATCACGGGGGAGCGTGCTGCCGATCTTCCTCGAGCAGCTCGCGCGCGGTGGACCGCTCACCGTGACGCACGAGGAGATGCGTCGGTACTTCATGACGATCCCCGAGGCGGTCGCGCTCGTCCTCCAGGCCGGCGCGATTGGACGCAGCGGTGAGGTGCTCGTGTTCGACATGGGCGATCCAGTGCACATCCGCTCGTTCGCCGAGGAACTCATTCGGCTCCACAACCTCCGCCCGCACACCGACATCGCGATCGAGTACATCGGCATCCGTCCCGGCGAGAAGCTCTTCGAGGAGCTCCTCACCGCGGAAGAGGGGACGACCGCGACCGCGCATGAGAAGCTTTGGGTTGCTCGATCCCACGAGGTAACGACGCGTGAGGAGATGCAGGTGCTCGTGCAGCAGCTCCATCAGCTCGCGCGGTTCCCAGACACCGACGGGAGCGCGATCCGTCAGCTCCTCCGACAGCGCATCGCGTGGTATGAGCCGGGAGTGACGGCGCCACCGCGCGCCGCGGTCGCTGTGGGTGCTCCGGTCACCCCGGATCGTGCACGCGAGCGTACGCGTGAACTCGCGTGAGTCAGGATGTTCATCGTCTCCAAACTCATCACGCCGTTCCTCCTCCCGCCGACGCTCCTCGCGGCGGCGTTCGTGGTCGGTATCGTCCTCGTGCGGCGGCACCGTCGCCGGAGCGGGCTTTGGATCCTCACCGTGGCGCTCGCGGCGTACTGGCTCCTCTCACTCGATCTGGTTGCGAACGGCCTCGCGTGGACGCTCGAGCAACGGTATGCGGCCCCACCGACAATCACCGCGCGCCATCGTGACGCTGCGGCAATCGTCATTCTCGCAGGCGGAGCGACGGAGCCGGACGGACGACGCGATGTCGGGGAGCTCAGCGGCGCGAGCTGGCGTCGGCTGTGGCGGGGGATTGCGACGTATCGTGAGCTCGACGGGACGGTACCCATCATCTACAGCGGAGGGTCTGGGGACCCCTTCCATGCGATGTCGCACGAAGCGGAGCTCGCGCGTTCGTACGCCCTGTGGGTGGCGGGAGTCTCTGAAAATGGTTTTTTGATCGAGACCGCATCGCGGACAACCCACGAGAACGGTGCTGCGGTCGTGCGTATGCTCAGGGAGCGGTTGCCGGACGTCGCATCCCCGAAGGTGCTCCTCGTGACCTCTGCCTGGCACATGCGGAGAGCGGTTGCAGTGTTCGAGGGCCTCGGCGTAGAGGTCGTTCCGATGCCTGCAGATTTCGCAGCCCGGACGCTGCGCGCGACCCCCTTGAGCTTCTTCCCGTCCGCGGATGCATTCTCCTCGTCGGTGACGAGCATTCATGAATGGGTCGGGATGCTGAGCTATCGGCTCCTCGGACGAATATGACGACGAGTGGGTACACCGCGATTGCGCATAGGACGGTGAGGGGTGCGCGGATGTTTGTACCCCGCGTGTGGGCGAACGTCCATGCATCCTGGCGGATGATCGTTGCATTCGTCGTCTATGCGACGCTCATCGCAGTGGTGACCCCGCCCGTCGTCGCGTGGTACATCCGCATCGTGTTCTACGCGTTCGCACTCATCGTATTTTGGGTGGTGTGGGGTCGGAGATCTGACGCAACCGCCGTCGTCCTCACGGCCACTGAACGCCGATGGTACCGTGTCCTCTTGCTCATCGCAGGAGCAACGCTCATCGTTTCCCGAATCCTTCCGTTCCTTCGATACGGAGAAGTGCCGCTCGGGTACGACACCGGGTTCTACTTGAGTTCCGTGGATGGGTCGCTCGACGGTATCATCACGGGCATCGGCCACCGGACCGTCAGAGCGCTCATCTGGCTCCCGCTCGTTTGGCTCGGAATTCCGAAGATCGTGTACCTCCACGGTCTCTACGTCCTCGCGCAGGTCCTCATTGCTGGCGCGCTCTACGCGTTTGTCCGTACCATCACCACACATTCACGTCTTGCGTACGGTGCGACGGCGGCATTCCTCTTCGCGGTGTCGATTCCCCAATTCTTCGTGTATTGGTGGATGTACTATCAAACGGAGCTCGCCATCGCCTTCCTCCTCGCGATGCTCACGCTCCTCACCCGTCGGTCATTCCTCGCACTCCTCGTGGGCGGGTTCGGAGCGGCACTCCATCCGGCAACATCACTTCCATTCGCAGTTGCGCTCGTGGTGTTCCTCATCATCCAGCTCCTCCGCTCGCTCGTCCGACTGCGCCCGCTCGATCGAGACTCAGGATTCCTCCTCTTCCTTGCGGTACTCGCGACGCTCATCGCCGGACAGTTCTTTGGCGAGATTGATGCATTCGCCCGCGCATACCTCCGCGCGACGACCCTCACGTACGGGTGGCTCCTCAACGACTACCCCATCCATCTCCAACCGCAGATGTCCGGCCTCTACGTCACGCTCCCAGTGGTCCATCTCGCGAGCTTCTACCTTCTCCCCTTCGTCTGTCTGAGCATCGTGCTCTTCGTATTCCGGACGCTCTCATCCGATGATCGGACGCGCCGGCAGTTTCTTTTCCTCATCATCTACGGCGCGGTGCTCCTAACGTTGAACGTCATGGGAGTCATCTACGCGAATCGCTACCTTATTTACCTGGACCTCGTCCTCATCGTCATCGCGTCGCCCGCGCTCATACGCTTCATGCGACATCTCCCCCGCGACCGGATGGGATCGGTCGTTGTCGTGCTTCTCTTCGCGGGACTCCTCTTCCATGGTGGTCGTATCGTCGCGAAGCAGGAGGCGCATATCACTCCAGCGGAACTCGCGGAAGTGAAAGCAATCGGCACGCAGGCGGAGCTTGATGCGTACGCGATGACGACGATCTCGCACTACACCCCGTGGCTCCTCGCATTCTCTGGACGCGCGACGATTGACCCCGGCTATCTCCAATACAATCAGTGGAGCTACGCGCAGTGGCAGGAGTTCTGGAGCGGAAAGAGCGATGTGCGCCGGCATGAGCTCCTCAGATACTACCGGCGCCCCATCTACGTGTTCGTCGGCTCGAATGCGCTCGAGGAGACGCTCCCGTACATCCCATTTATCCAGAACGACCCGAGCTTCGAGCGCGTCAGCCCACACGTGTGGCGATACGATCCCCAGTCATTGACCGCTGAGGACATGGAGTCGCTGCGACTGCTCGAACGTGCGCAGCGGGAGGGTGCATCGTGAGATGACGTAGGAGATATCCACATTGCGTAACGGGATATTCGAACGGTTGTACAGGTTCGTGATTGATTGTGGCGTCGATGTTCGGGTCGTTCGTGGGTGACCATGAATCGGCCGCCACAGTGTGGTACAATAGAAGCAGTGGGCGGTTCCCCGATAGCGGTTCGCATGATGGGGTGGAGCGGCAACAATAGGTGCTCATGCTGTGGATTTCGTGCGAGGCTCTCCCATTTCTTCCTTTCATTGAGCGGAAAGACAACATACTAGACTTCCCCTAGGTCCTCCGGGATCGATTGCATTACAATGGATGTATTCCCTGATCGTCGTTGGGATTGTGTGGATAACCTAAACCATTGAACAACTCACCAAGAGCACTTCGTATGAGCGACAAACTCCGCCGGATTGGTCAGAAAATCTCCGAGGGGCTCGGAGAAGAGAACGGGCAGCGCCGCCGCTGGCAGGCGGGGATTGGCTTGCTCTCAATGGCGTTGTTCGTCGTTGCGTCCGTTGCAGTGAACAACGTCGTGCTCGCGTTGAACCGAGCCGCGGGGAACTACGGGTACCGGAGTGGGTCATACGGGTACCAGGCGAGTGCGACGACTTCGGACTTCGCCCCGAGCGCACCGACGAGCTTGTCGTCGGGGACGCCGGGGACGAGCTCGGCGACGATCTCGTGGACTGCGCCGACGACGACGACCGGTGGCACTGCAATCTCGACCGGCGGTGGGAGCATCTCGAGCTACAAGTTCCACTACTCGACGAGCTCGCTCTCCGCGTGCTCCGGGGGAACATCCTCGACGCCGACGACCGCGAGCACAGACCTTACCGGCCTCTCGACGGCGACGACGTACTACGTGGCAGTGTGCGCGACCGATAACAACTTGAACGATAGCTCCGCGCTGACCGGATCATTCACGACCGCATCGGCGAGCGCAGCGGCGAGTAGCTCTGGCGGTGGTGACGGCGGGGCCTCGGTGTTCACCACACCGGCGGCAACGACGACCGCAGCGCCTGCTCCAACAGCAGCGCCGGCACCGACGGCGGGTGCGCCGACGCCGATCACCGCACCGGCTATTGCACCGACTGTGGTTGCAAATTCCACCACGCTCGTCGCACAGCTCGTGGCACAGGGGATCGCAGCCGTGCTGAACACCGCGGCGGAGGCGACGAATGCGACGAAGGTGGCGAGCGACGCGGTGGAGTTCCGAGTGACCATCGTGGCGGTCGTGAAGACGGTGGCGGCGAACTTCGTGACCTACGGGACCTCGTCGGTGACCGTCGCGCTCGGGTCTGGTGAGCGCCGCGCGGTCATGCGCGACCTCTTCGACACGCTCGGATCCACGGTGGCTGCGGACGCATCGAAGTTGCTGCTTGCGGCAGAGCAGATTTCGTCTGGGCAGAAGCCGACGGTGCGTAACCTCGCGAAGGAGCGCGGTCAGGTGAATGACCTCCTCCCGGCATTCCGGAAGCTCACGGGTCGCAATGCGCCGAACTTCCAGAACGCGAAGGACGACCTCGCCTGGAACGCAATGCTCTACCGCGTCCGCTTCAAGCGCGACCTCGCGAAGGAGCGCTCCGGGATCCAGAAGTTCCGCTCGACCTTCAAGAAGACTCCGAAGACCCCGCGCGACTGGGCGATCGTCCGCGCCTGGGCCTACGCCCTTAAGTGACCCACGGATCGCACGCAAACTCCTCCCCACACCGGGGAGGAGTTCCGTTATGATGGAGACGAGCATGAGTCGCATACGCACCCCACTCGTCGTCGCCGCGTGCCTCGGCCTCCTCGGCGGCGTCGCGCTCGCGTCGTTCGCCATCACGGTCGCGTGGATACCGTCGTGGTGGTTCACGGTCGCGGTGACCGCGCTCGCGGTGGTGGGCGTGCGCGCGCTGCCGTCACGTGTGCGGTCCATCGCCATCGTGGCGGTGATCGCATGTGGCCTCGGCGCGCTCCGGCTCACCATCGCGATGCATCTCGGGACCCATCCCGCGATGCTGCCAGCGGATCGCACGACGGTCGAGCTCCAGGGGCGGGTCATTGAGGCCGCACCGCGACGTGGTGGTGCGATCGCGCTGCGACTCATCGCTGCGCAAACGGTCGCGTCCCACAGCTCGGATGGACAGTCGATCGCGTTCCGGCGCCACATCGTGGTGACACTCCCGCCATCTGCTCCAGAAACTTCGTACGGGGACACGATCCGCGTGCGCTGCCGATTCCTCCATCCACAGCGAACGGCGGATGCGCTCACGACTGATGGTCGCTGTATCGTGTGGGACCCACGCGATCTCCGTCGGGTCGCCACCGGTGGGGGGAGTCCGACGATCCGCGCGCTCCTCACATTCCGGGACGTCGCTGTCCGCCGCATCCGCGACGCGCTTCCCGAACCGGCCGCCGGCGTCGCCGCCGGCATGGTGCTCGGAGAGCGGCGTTCGGTGAGCGACGACCTCGAGGCCGCGTTCCGCCGGAGCGGGACGATCCACCTCCTCGTCGTTTCCGGCTGGCACATGACGTTCATCGCGTACCTCATCCGGAAGGTCCTCGGCTGGCTCCTTGCCTGGTTCGGCATTGCGCGTCGGACGGTCATCCACCTCACGATCGCCGCGATCATCGCCTTCACGGTCATGGTCGGCCTCTCCGCGCCGGCAATCCGCGGTGCCCTCGTCGCGATCGCAATCCAGGCGGTCGACCTCCTCGGACGGATCGGGAACCCCATCCGCACACTCCTCCTCGTCGCCACGACGATGGTCGCCGTACACCCACACGTCCTCGGCTTCGATCTCGGTTTCCAGCTCACCGTCGCCGCGACGACCGCCATCCTCTTCATCCTCCCCGCCGTGGACCGTGTGCTCCCGTGTCGCGACTCGTTACTCCGTGACCTTCGCGACCTCACCGCGGCGAGCGCCGCCGCGTCGTTTGCAACTGCACCGCTCCTCGCCGCGTCGTTCGGGACCGTCGCCGTGCTCGGAGCGCTCGCGAGCATTCCCATCCTACCCATCTCCGCGGCGGTGATGGTCGTCGGTCTCGCGCTGCTCGCCGCGACCGCACTTGCCCCCGGACTCATCGCGTCGTTCGTCTGGGCGCTCACCTCACTCACCAACGCGATTGTCTTGGCGGTCGAGCGCATCGCGGCGGTCCCGTGGGCGACGATTCCGATTGGCCGTCCGGACGCGTGGTTCATCGCGGCGCTCTACCTCCTCATCCTCGCCGCGATCATCCGGTGGTACCAGCGCCGCGACATCCCCCTCCTCGCGCCGCTCCCGCGTCGCTGATATGCGTGCGCTCACCCAACGCCTCTCGCTCTCCGTGCTCGTCCCGATCCTCATCCTCATCGGATCGGCGATCTCCGGCATGGTGGCGCGCACGCGCCCGCCAGCAGCGGCCACAGCGACGCGCATGTCGGTGCTCGACGTCGGGCAGGGCGATGCGATGCTCCTCGATGGCCCTGGTGATGCGGAAATCCTCATTGATGGTGGCCCGACGCCGGACCTCGCACGCGCGCTCAGCCGCCTCCTCGGTGATGACCGCACGGTCGACCTCATCGTGCTCACGCATCCGCACGCGGATCACCTCGTCGGGTTGGTCCCCGTGCTCGAGCGGTACGACGTCGGCCGCCTCCTCATGACCGGCGTCGTCCACACGACCGAGGAATACGATCGCTTCCTCGAAGCGGTCCGCGATCGGAAGATCCCGACGACCATCGCAATCGCCGGCCAGACGTACGACGTCGGCCCAACACGCCTCGAAGTCCTCCATCCCTTTGAGGACCTCAGTGGGAAGCGCGTGGATAATCTGAACAGCTCATCGATCGTACTCATGGCGACAGCATCGGGTGTATGTTCT